>JANMDS010000026.1:0-3025 GCA_031376405.1 Betaproteobacteria bacterium | reverse complement strand
TCAATCAAACACTTAGCCGACCACCCCCACGCCAGTGCTTGATCTCCTACCGCTAGTTATTGCACCTAAAACAAGTCGATCCCGATCGTCAATGAACGGTGGCTCCGCAGGTGGTGTTGACGCGTCTACCGGTTCAGGTTTTGCTGGCCGCGCCTCGAGGACACAACTGTCGTCGTACGCCTGGTGAAACGCCGCTATTCGTTCAATTGCAACCAAAATCGTGGCCGGCTCTTTGAACACATATGCAATGTCCGGATCGAACGGGTGAAGCGCGGGAAACCTATCAAAAATATAGGCTAACAGTCGCTTGAGGCGCGTGAGGAAATGCGCGTGCGATATACCCAAAATTTGTACGGCCTCGCCCAGCGAAGCTCCTCTGGCTGCGGTGACCGCTTCGACGCCTTCGCGCCAAAGCGTCGTGCTTCCAGTACAAATTACCGGTAAATGAACGGCGTTCAAATCGGGTAGATCAGGCAGAATGCCGCAGGTCGCGCTTGCTGCATAAAGTGCACGTGAAATGGCCTCGCGCGCTGCCAACCAGAGTGTGGGATTTAGATAAAGATCAATGAGCAAGCTACGGTGCGGCGCGACGATTCCATAAATGCGCAGCGCTTCGCGGTACCCGTGTTCGAGACAGTCTGTTTGGGCCGCCGACAAAGTCCGGGAGCGCGCGGCGCAATCGAGGTCGCACAACTTAAGAAACGGATCGAGCACCTTTTTTGCGGACACGAGCTCCTGTAGGGCATATTCATCTAACGGCGAAAGCTTCAAGGGGAAAATACTATTTCGAACCCGCGCAAGTTGATTGATAACTAAAAGTTCATCACGCCACCATTGGGCATCGTCCCGAAAATCACTTAGGGTCGAACGCCCACGTGTAACCTCTATCGAAAGGCGATCCATGACGCAGCGGCGAAATTTATAGAAGCTCTTGAGCACATACTCGGCAGTTTTCTGGTTCCGGGCTGCAATGCTTTCTAACGCATCACCCGCTATAAAAGAGAGCACATCTCGTTCAGTCGTAAACCAGACCGACGGATTCCGCACCAAAAGATCCGGGAGGGTGTCCACGGGTGATATATGCGCTCTTTCCGTCGAAATAGGTGGTGCGTCAGTGCGCTTGGTCTTATCGCCCTGGAAGAAGATGTCAGAACCAACGTTAGTCTGATGTAGTTGAGGATTAAACATAGGGCCGTTGCAGGAGAAACAATCTAAAAATATTTTACCGCCGTACGCGCTCTTATATCCGCGCTTGATCATTAGCTTATTCGCTTGTTAGCCTGAATCTTTTCTGCAGCTTCAATCTCTCGATGAGCGTCCGCGACTAACTTACTCTCAATTTCAGCGACTGCCTTTGCGAGCTGCTGCATTTGCTCAAAAAGCGCTTGCTCCCGATTCGCGCTACCTGCGCCTTGCAAACGCACCTCGGCTTGATGTGTTTGCAACACCGTCGCCAAGCCGGTGACGCTTTCCGCAACGTATGCGAACCCCTCCTTTGTTTTGCGGTCGATCTCGCGATCGCGCGCGGCCAGCGCTGCGGCGAGTTGTTTTTTGAGCGCATCAATCTCACCAGAAAGAGCGCCGATGCGTTCGCCGTACGATTTTTGCAGTGCCGAATAGGCTATTTCCGCGTCACCCTTCGATTGCGTGACTTGTTGTGACAGCGCCGCGAGCGCGGCCACCGCGCCGTCACGCTCGGCGTGCGCAATGCGCTGCGATTCGTGCGCGACGGTTAAGGCAGAACGTATCTGTCTTTCCGCTTCAAGCGCTGCGCTACGTTCACCGTACAGACGGTCAAGTTCTTTGCGGAGTTCGATTAGGCCCAGCTCGACACCCGCGACCCGTTGTTCCGCGTCTGCGTGGACACGCTGTTGTTCAGCAAGTGCTGTGGACACCTGCGCCGCACATTGCGCTTGCACGTCGGCGACCATGCGATCAGCGCGCGATCGCGCTGCGATCGCCTCTCGTGCGTTTGCCTCAAGCTGCTTTGCCAACTCCGCGCGCTCGGGCGCGATGAGTTTTTCTGCAGCGGCATTGATTTGCGCCGCGATCGCCGATTGCGAGAGCGCGATGATCTGTGACGCGGAATCATTGCGCTCGATCGTACCGCCACCGCCCGCTTCAAGGTCGTGTTCAAAGTCCTCTAGGTCTTGCGATCGCATAAAGGCATCGTAGGCGTTTTTGATGGTCGTTTGGCTCGGTGTTCCGATGCCGTGAACCTCCATCAGCGCACGCTTCGCGTCGGCCTGTGACGGGCGAATACGCATTCGCGTGATGTACGCCTCGATCACGCTTCTCATGATCGCGTAGACCGGGGACGTTTTTGCGCCACGGGAGGTTATTTGATCGTACGATGGTTTTTTCATTTTTATAAACTCTGCGCCTGCACGCCCGCTCGTATCGCTTTAACGTTCGATATGGTATCGCTCATTGTTGTTTCAAATAAGGCACGTCGGCTAAGTCTTTTGAGTACAGCGCGTCAGCGATGCACTCAAAGTTTCTTAGTCGCGGTTCGATGCGTTTATGCACCACCCAACCAGTCCACAACAGCAGAGACGTTAGCGAGATTGCCATCGCGACGCTAAACCATACCCCGAGCGGATGCTTCGTAAGTCCAAACGCTACAATGGAGGAGAATAAACACATAAAGAGGA
Source organism: Betaproteobacteria bacterium (assembly GCA_031376405.1). GTDB lineage: Bacteria > Pseudomonadota > Gammaproteobacteria > Burkholderiales > Casimicrobiaceae > JANMDS01. The sequence continues at coordinate 371 of JANMDS010000026.1, read as the reverse complement.
ACATGTAGCGCAGGCTTTCAAGCTCGCGGTGCTTATGCGCAAAGGACAGTCTCGCATTAACGTTGGATCGCAGCAATGAAACCACTGAATGAACTTCATCCGACTGTTCGGGTATCGGTGACCGGTTGGGATTACGCGACCCCACATAACGCCGGACGTATCTAAAAGCGCGGGAAAATATTTCACCAAGTAATAAACAATTAACGGTGAGTGAAATAAGTGTCTCCCCGTTATTCAGCCACGGCGGAAACGTCGAACTAAGGAAAGAGAACCCCATCACTTTACGCTCCTAGCTAAATCGACATCCTGCGCCTCACCCTCAGCTCGGATACCGTCGATAACACCTGCGGGAATGTGAAATCCAAGCGTTT
>JANMDS010000519.1:0-3657 GCA_031376405.1 Betaproteobacteria bacterium | reverse complement strand
ATGGATCGCCTGTACGACAAAGGCTTGATATCAAGCCCAAAAGGCCATGCGAAATCGGTTGTGCTCTCCGCAAAAGGGCTGGAGCGGGGCAACCACTTAGCGCAAGCCTATTTCGCTGCGGAATAACTACACAAAACCTGCGGCGTAAAAACGGCATTATTTGGAAGATATCTCCTAAAAACTGCCGTTTTTACGCCGCAGGTTTTAAGATGATAAAAAAAACGGCAACCGAAGTTGCCGTTTTTTATCCCCACGAAGTTAACGCGCCGGGCCTTTAGTTCGTGGGGGTTGTCGATGTCGCCGCGGTGGCGGCGGGCTGCACCACCGGCTCGGGCGTGCCACCGGTTGCGGGGGGCTCATCTTTCGCAGGCGGTGGCGTGTACACCTTGGCGGCACGAGGGGGACGGCTATTCATGATGTCGTCGATTTGGTCGGCATCAATCGTTTCGAGCTCCAGCAAGGCTTTCGCCATCGCATGCATTTTGTCGGCGTTGTCTTCGATCAATTTGCGCGCCCGAGCATATTGCTCATCAATAATACGGCGTACTTCGGCATCCACTTTTTGCATTGTGGCTTCAGAAATATTTTTAGTCTGCGTAACACTGCGGCCTAAAAATACCTCGCCTTCGTTTTCTGCGTAAACCATCGGGCCTAACGATTCGGTCATGCCGTAGCGGGTCACCATATCGCGGGCAAGTTGCGTGGCCCGTTCAAAGTCGTTCGATGCACCGGTGGTCATCTGGTTCATGAACACTTCTTCGGCAATGCGCCCGCCGAAGAGCATCGCCATCATGTTAAGCATGCGCTCTTTATCTAAGCTGTAGCGATCGCCTTCGGGCAATTGCAAGGTAAGGCCGAGCGCCCGACCGCGTGGGATGATCGTTACTTTATGTACAGGATCCGTTTTTGGTAGCAGGCGGGCGACGAGCGCGTGGCCGGACTCATGGTAAGCAGTGTTGCGGCGCTCTTCTTCGGGCATCACCATCGAGCGGCGCTCTGTGCCCATCATGATTTTGTCTTTGGCCATCTCAAAATCGTTCATGTCCACCAAGCGCTTGCTTTTACGGGCAGCAAAGAGCGCGGCTTCGTTAACGAGATTGGCTAAATCAGCGCCGGACATCCCTGGCGTGCCGCGTGCGAGGATATCCGCTTTTACGTCGTCGGCAATGGGCACTTTGCGCATGTGCACGTTCAAAATTTGCTCGCGACCGCGCACATCGGGGAGTGACACAACAACTTGCCGATCAAAGCGGCCGGGGCGCATAAGCGCGGGGTCAAGCACATCGGGCCGGTTGGTGGCAGCGATTACGATCACACCTTGGTTGCCTTCGAAGCCATCCATCTCAACGAGCAATTGATTGAGCGTTTGCTCGCGCTCATCGTTGCCGCCGCCTAAGCCCGCGCCGCGCTGACGACCGACCGCATCAATCTCGTCGATAAAAATAATACACGGCGAATTTTTCTTCGCTTGCTCGAACATGTCCCGCACGCGCGATGCGCCGACACCCACGAACATTTCGACGAAATCGGAGCCCGAGATCGAGAAGAAGGGCACTTTTGCTTCACCGGCAATGGCTTTGGCGAGCAAGGTTTTACCAGTGCCAGGCGAGCCCACCATCAATACCCCACGTGGAATACGCCCGCCTAATTTTTGAAATTTAGTGGGGTCTTTCAAGAAATCGACCACTTCGGTCACTTCTTCTTTGGCTTCGTCGCAACCGGCTACATCGGCGAACGTAATCGAATTGTTGTTTTCATCCAACAGCCGCGCTTTGCTTTTCCCAAACGAAAACGCACCGCCTTTTCCTCCACCCTGCATTTGGCGCATCACATAAAACCACGCGCCGATCAAGAGCAACATCGGAAACCAGTTGATCAAAATAGAGGTGAGCATGGACTGCTCTTCTTCGGGTTTCGCGCCAATTTTCACGCCCGCTTTGAGCATGTCGTCCACCATCCACAAATTGGGCTGCGAGGGCGCGTAGGTTGTGAACGCTTTGCCATCTTTATCTTCCCAACGAACGGTGCGGCCTTCGATGAAAGCTTTCGTCACCCGCTTGGCGTACACCTCATCCATCATCGTGGAATAAGAGACCTCGCCATTGGTGCCGCGATTGCGCTTATCGAACTGCTGGACAACCATTACGACAACGATGCCAATAACTGCCCAGATGCCGATGTTTTTGAGAAGATTGTTCATTGATGCTTAGCCTTTGTGCTTTCTTAAAGCGTACTGCTTGATTTTAAGACGTTTGGGTGAGTCTGTGACGCTGGAAATCGTGATTCGTAATCTGTGAGCGCTTTTTGCACAGTCAACGACAATTTCTATACGCGCTTCACAATTCCGCATTTCTTCTATTTAAGGCCGGTACATAACAAAAACAACTCCGAACTGCGATCTCTTGAGGCTTTCGGTTTGCGTGTTTCTACTTTGCCAAACTGCGTTCGCAATTGCGCGACAAACTCTGGGTAGCCTGCACCTTGGAAGATTTTGGTTAAGAATCGCCCATTTTCGTTTAAGTGAGTAACTGCAAACTCCGCTGCAAGCTCAGCTAAATGGATAACCTTCGGCATATCTTGGTAGCGCATGCCGCTCATATTCGGTGCCATATCGGATAGCACCACATCTACTTTTTTACCTGCCAACGCCTGCGAAATCGCCGCCAGCGGCCCGTCTTCGGTGAAATCGCCCTGAATAAAAGTCACCCCACCCAAGCCTTGCATTTCCAAAATATCAGTCGCGATGATCGTGGCCGAGCCTTGCGTGCGCCGAAACGCCGCCTGACTCCAGCTCCCCGGCGCGCTACCTAGGTCCACAATCACGCTCCCAGGCTTTAAAAATTTATCCTTATCGTCGATTTCGAGTAGCTTGTAAGCAGCACGCGAGCGGTAGCCGTCTTCCTTTGATTGCTTCACATAATGATCGGAGACGTGCTCCTGCATCCAAGCCGCGTCTTTGCGGTGCTTTTTGTTATCGGGGTTGAGGGGGGACGATTTGGTTGCCATGGGTGTGATTGTAAGTTGTGGGCTGCGTTGAAAGACGTTCGCAACGCGACGTAACCAAAGAAACCACGCGTAAACTGCGCCCATGAATACCCTTACCCTTTCTCCCGCGCAGCGCCGCGAGCTGCGCAGCATGGCGCACCACTTAGACCCGGTGGTCATAATCGGACAGCACGGCGTGACCAGCGCGGTGTTGCACGAAATTGATAACGCGCTGAACGCGCATGAGCTCATTAAAGTGCGCATGTTTGCCGATGAGCGCGAAGTGCGCGCAGCGGCGCTGGCTGAGGTGTGTGCAAAGCTCTCCGCTGGGCCGGTACAAACATTAGGGAAGCTCTTCATTGTTTACCGCCCGCGCGATGAAGCGGCAGAAGAGGCGCACGCAGCGAAGCCCAACCGGCGGGCGAAACCAAAAGAAATTGAGCGCCCGCGCTACACCGATTTCAAGCCAGAACCTGCACCCAAGCGCGCGAAGGGCGACACCCGCCCGCCGGTGCGTGAGGAAGCACCACGTAAACGTGCAGGTAGCGGCGTGAACGACAACCCGTGGAGCGAGCTGCCGATTAGTACGCGCCGCCGGATTGATCCGAATTTCGTGGAAACCGACGCAATGAAGCGGCGGGATCCAGCTACAAAGCCAAAATCGTCGAGCGC
>JANMDS010000421.1:0-2834 GCA_031376405.1 Betaproteobacteria bacterium | reverse complement strand
AATTCGGAGTCAATCAAATAATAAGCTTTGTATTTTTAGGCGCTATCTGCTGAAAATCGCTTGTTTTGCGCCGCAGGTTTTTTACTACACGTCAGGCCACGCGATTGAACCACCACATCGACAACGCAGCGGCAAGGATCACCAACAGCGCAGCCAAGCCCGCGAACAATCCGCTTACCTCTGTTTCCTTTTTCTCAAACGTGAGCCGCGAACCCATCGATTGGTAAATTTTTTTCAAATCTGCCGCGGTGCTTGCTAAAAAGTATTCTCCGCGCGTAATGTTGGCGATATTTTTCAACGCTTCTTCATCTAGGCGAACCCGCATAGACCAACCTTCCGCCCCAATAATTTCACCTTTCGGTGTGCCAACGCCGACAGTGACAACCCGCACGCCGCGATCAGCGGTCATCCGCGCGGCAATAAGCGGGTCTGGGCCGGTCGTGGTCTGACCATCCGTTAACAAAATAATCACCGCCGAGCTAAACGAACCGGGCTCCACCGGCGCAGGAGGCTCTTTTTTTGGCGCGCCAGAATCAAAAGGCATGGATTTTCCACTCACGTTGCGCGGATCGTTCATTCGCAGATCAAAATCCACATCTGGAAAAATGGTTTTCAAGGACATAAGTAAGCCACTACCCACGGCGGTACCGCGCTGAAGCTGAAATTCGTCAATCGCTTTCAACAACTCTTCGCGCGAAAGCGTGGGCGATTGCACGAGCGCAGCGGTGCCCGCGAACGTAACCAACCCGATCTTCGTCGTACGCGGCTGCTCGGCAATGAAGGTGCGCGCGGCGGCTTGCGCGGCGGCAATACGCGTGGGCTCTACATCTTTTGCGCGCATACTGCCGGAAACATCCATTGCCAACATCACCGTTTCGCCTTTTGAAGGCAGTGTGATGACGGTCGCCGGACGGGCGAGTGCGAGGAGCATCGCGGTAATCGCAGTGAGCAAGAGCGCAGGCGGCACATGCCTTCGCCACGCGCTTGCACCGGTCATGGCCGCCTTAGCCATGCGCAAATTCGCGTAGGGTACGGCGAATTTTTTCTTCCGTTTTAGCATCCACACATACATCCACACCAACAGCGGTACGATAAAAAGCGCCCACAACATATTTGGCCAAAAGAACGTCATGCCGCGACTCCTACCGGATTGGTGCGTACACCGGCGTGGCCAAAGCGGCGTTTACGTAAAAGCGCAAATCGGGTGAGCGTGGCCAGCACGTCATCGTTGGTCGAAAGCTCTATCACATCGACCCCAGCACGCGCGAAACCTTGATTGACGCGGGTTTCCGTTTCCTCGTTGAGCGCTTCGAACCGTTTACGAAACGCCGCGCTGGCGGTATCGACCCACAATTGCTCGCCGGTTTCTGGATCCGCCATGTACACCATACCGAGATTAGGCAGTGCTGCTTCAAGCGGATCGACAGGGCGCACCGCAATCACTTCGTTGCGCATGGCAATTTGACCTAGCGCCCGATCCCACGGCGTAGCACTCATGAAATCAGAGACTACAAATACAAGCGAGCGCCGCTTGATGGCTTGCGCGCTGCGCTCGAGAAAAAGGCTCAAATCGGTGTTAGCGGCGGAGGTATTACCGGCGGGCACCAGCAGCTTTTTCGCGAACTGCAACACGTGCGCGCGCCCACTTCGTGCAGGTAGCCAGGCTTGCACATCTTGATTGAATAGCAACGCGCCAATCCGATTGCCACGCGCGGATAAACAACTTGCTAAGGCCGTGGCGAACTCGACCACACAGTCGTGTTTCGTACGCTCGCCTGAGCCAAACATCATCGAGGCGCTCACGTCGACTAAAAACCAAGCGGTTAAATCACGATCTTCCAAAAATTCACGCACGTACGGCGTGCCCATGCGTGCGGTTACGTTCCAATCGATATGCCGAACATCATCATGGGTTTGGTATTCGCGCAAATCGGCAAGGTCAATGCCTGCGCCGCGAAAGAGCGTGCGGTAATCCCCATGCAAGAGGCCATCGAGCCTGCGCAACACGCGCCACTCTAATCGCTTCAACAATTGCTCGGAATCGGTCATCGTACTTACTTCGGAATCGTCAACGCTTTATCGGGTACGGGTACGCGGGGCACAATTTTGTTCAACACTTCGTCCGCGCTCAAGCCTTCCGAAAGCGCCTCATACGAGAGCACCAAGCGGTGCCGCATTACATCGGGAATGAGCGAGGTGACATCTTCTGGCAATGCATATGTCCGCCCTCGTAAGCACGCTAATGCACGCGCGCCTTCGATCAAACAAATGGTCGCGCGCGGGCTGGCGCCGAAGCTTAGGTATTTAGCGGTGTCTTTGATGCCGTGGGCGTCTGGGTCACGCGTTGCGGCAACGAGCTTGACCGCATAGTGAATGAGCGACGGATCAACATACGTGTTACGGCACGCGCGCTGCATGGCCGCGAGCTGATCAGTGGTGGTGACTTTTGCCACACTTACCGGCGCACCAATTACCCGCTCGACGATGACGTACTCTTCGTCCTGTGTGGGGTACGTTACCAACACTTTCATCATAAACCGATCGACTTGCGCTTCGGGCAATGGGTAGGTTCCTTCTGTTTCAATGGGGTTTTGCGTGGCCATCACAAGAAACGGATCGGGTACTTTATGGGATTCGCCCGCGATCGTAACTTGCCGCTCTTGCATCACTTCCAGAAGCGCGCTTTGCACTTTTGCAGGCGCGCGGTTGATTTCGTCAGCGAGTAAAAGATTGGCAAACACCGGCCCAAGCGTGGTCGAAAAATCTCCCGTTTTTTGGTTGAACACGCGCGTACCGATTAAATCTGCCGGCACAAGATCGGGCGTGAATTGAAT
>JANMDS010000364.1:0-6096 GCA_031376405.1 Betaproteobacteria bacterium | reverse complement strand
ACGGCGAACTTATTGGTTGCTGCGTCGCTCATTGTCGGCACGCCATTTTTCCTCGTATTCGGCACGCTTTCAGACAAAATTGGGCGGAAGCCCGTTATCTTGGCCGGTATGCTGCTTGCCGCGCTCACCTACCAACCGCTTTTTAAAGCGTTAACCAACGCCGCGAACCCAGCTTTATATGCAGCCCAAGCTAAATCACCTGTTTCGGTAACAGCAGATTTAAGCGAGTGCTCGTTCCAGTTCAACCCAACGGGTACGGCCAAGTTCACCAACTCCTGCGACGTAGCGAAGCAAGTGTTGCTCACCAACTCGGTAAGCCACGAAACCTTGCCAGGCGCGCCAGGCAGCACGGCATCAATCAAAATTGGCGACAAAGTGATCGAAGCCTACGATGCGAAAAAAGTAACGGGCGACGAGGGCAAGAAGCGCGATGCGGAGTTTAAGAAAAATGTTTCCGAGGCGATCAAAGCTGCCGGCTATCCAATCAAGGCCGATACTGCCCAGATCAATTACCCTATCGTGTTCGGCATTTTGTTGTTGCTGGTGATTTACGTGACGATGGTGTACGGCCCGATTGCCGCGATGTTGGTTGAATTGTTCCCAACCCGTATCCGCTACACATCGATGTCGTTGCCCTATCACGTGGGTAACGGTTGGTTCGGCGGCTTACTGCCAACCATTGCATTCGCGATGAATGCGCAAAACGGCTCGATTTTTCACGGCTTGTGGTATCCAATTGCGGTGGCTGCGGTGTGTTTCGTAATCGGTATGTTGTTCTTGCCGGAGACGAAAGACGTTGATATTTACGCAAAAGACTAGTCTCAGTAACTGCTCTCATTACCATTTACAAAGGGTGTCGGCCATGTGGAAATTGATTCTCGGTTTTGTTGTTTTTGCGGCGCTCACGATGTTTATGTTGATGAAGGGCGGTGAGATTGACATGGGGGGCGAGAAGCACGAAATGCCCGCCAGCGCTCCCGCTGTGGAGCCAAAGAAGTAAGGGGCGTTTGCGGTAAGCAAACAATCCATCCCAAACGCATCGGTCATATTGATCGCTGCGTTTTTTTGACTACTTTTTACTGAGAAACCTGCGGCGCAAAATGGGCGTGTTTTACGATTTATCTCTTGAAAAAGAGTGCTTTTTTTGGAGTTAAAAAAATCGAGTAAAAATGCTACATTTGTGAGGTGCGTGCTAGAAAATATTGATCAGAATTGCGCATGCGGCATGAGCTTTTTTCATGCTGAACGAACCCCGCGATCGCTGTTTTACCTCTCGTGTGCACCGCAATGCTTCAGCGCACGCGACGAATAAATATTAAATCATGCTAGAGGAAACGTATGTCCGCCATTGAATCCGTTTTGCAAGAAAACCGTTTATTCGCCCCTGGCGATTTCATCGTAAATCAGGCCCGCATCAAGAAAGCTGATTTCGACAAACTCAACGCCGAGGCCGCCGCCGACTATCCTGGCTTCTGGGCCCGCTTGGCTCGGGAACACCTGCATTGGCACAAGCCCTTCACCAAAACGCTCAACGAAACGAACGCACCGTTTTACAAATGGTTTGAAGATGGGCACACCAACGCCTCGTACAACTGCTTAGAGCGCAATTTACAAAATGGCAATGCGGAAAAGGTTGCACTCATTTTTGAAGCGGACGATGGTGCGGTCACCAAAATAACTTACGCGCAATTGTTCGCAAGAGTGTGTCAGTTCGCCAATGGCTTGAAGGCGCGGGGCATCAAAAAAGGCGACCGCGTCATTGTGTATATGCCCATGAGCGTGGAAGGTGTGGTCGCGATGCAAGCGTGCGCGCGTATTGGCGCTACGCACTCGGTGGTGTTCGGTGGGTTTAGCGCAAAGTCTGTGCAAGAGCGCATGATTGATGCGGGAGCGGTTGCGATCATCACTGCCGACGAACAAATGCGCGGTGGCAAAGCGCTTGGTTTGAAATCCATCGTGGATGAAGCCTTCGCCTTGGGCGGTTGCGATGCGGTGAAAACGTGCGTGGTATACCAGCGCACGGGCGCTGCGATTCCGATGAAAGCGGGGCGCGATATTACGTGGACTGCCCTCGTGGCGGGGCAGAGCGATGCCTGCGCGCCGGAATGGGTGGATGCGGAGCACCCGCTTTTTATTCTCTACACCTCCGGCTCTACCGGAAAGCCGAAAGGCATTCAGCACGCCACCGGCGGCTATTTGTTGTGGGCAAGCCTCACGATGCAGTGGACGTTCGACATCAAACCGACCGATGTATTTTGGTGTACCGCCGACATCGGCTGGATCACCGGCCACACTTATGTTGCGTACGGCCCGCTCGCCACGGGCGCGACCCAGCTCATTTTTGAAGGCGTGCCAACGTACCCCGCCGCAGACCGTTTCTGGAGAATGATCGAAAAGCACAAAGTATCGATTTTCTACACGGCGCCTACGGCTATTCGATCGCTCATCAAAGCCGCCGAGGGCGACGAAAAAATTCATCCCAACAAGAGCGATTTATCGTCGCTGCGACTCCTCGGCTCAGTGGGCGAACCCATCAATCCTGCGGCGTGGATGTGGTACTACCGCAACGTGGGCATGTCCCGTTGCCCGATTGTGGATACGTTTTGGCAAACCGAAACGGGGGGCCACGTTATTTCTCCCCTGCCTGGTGTTACCTTGCAAAAACCAGGCTCATGCACGCTCCCACTGCCGGGAATCATGGCGGCGATTGTGGATGAAACCGGCGTTGAGCTGGCCGATGGGAACGGGGGCATGTTGGTTATTAAGCGACCTTGGCCTTCCATGGTGCGCACGATTTGGGGCGACCCAGAGCGATTCAAAAAATCGTATTTTCCAGAAGAGCTGGGTGGAAAACTCTACCTCGCGGGCGATGGCTCAATTCGGGATAAGGAAAACGGCTACTTCACCATCATCGGGCGCATTGATGATGTATTAAACGTGTCGGGCCACCGTTTGGGCACGATGGAAATTGAGTCCGCCTTGGTATCAAAAAGCGATCTCGTGGCGGAAGCTGCGGTAGTGGGTAAACCGCACGACATTAAAGGTGAATCCATCTGCGCATTCGTGGTGTTGAAACGCTCCCGCCCGACCGGCGAGGAGGCCAAGCAGATCGCCAACGAGCTCAAAGCGTGGGTGGCAAAAGAGATCGGCCCTATTGCCAAGCCAGACGAAATTCGGTTCGGCGATAACCTGCCAAAAACCCGTTCAGGCAAAATCATGCGGCGGTTGCTGCGTTCGTTGGCCAAGAACGAACCAATCACACAAGATATCTCCACGCTTGAAAACCCCGCTATCCTCGAGCAGTTGAAGCAGGCGGTGTAGCCTTCCCAAATAAGCGTTTTTTTGGGGAGATCATCCTCAAAAATGCGCCTTTTTGCGCCGCAGGTACAGAACGGAAACGATGCTAGTCTGGACAATATTAAAGGCGATTTGTGAGCTAGTCGCCCTGTCGTATCTCGCCATGTTTATCGTGGGCGTGTTTAACTGGGAAAAGCGGCTCGGCAACCCCGTTTACCGCTTTTTCGATTTACTTGCCTCACCCGTCACCAAATTCGCGCGATTCATTACGCCCGCAGCGGTGACCGACGGTAAAACCCGTGTTGTGGGCTGTTTCGTCGTATTGGTTGTCTGGCTTATTTGCTTGTTTGAGATTGGCCAAGGGTGCAAAGAAAACCCTGCCCAAAGCTACTGCGTGCAAAAGCTTGGGGTTAAGCCATGAATTTCGCTCGACGCTGGTTTTACGAGCAAATTGCCAATTGGTCTGTGGTGCTCAAAAAGCCTGAGATCGCTTTTGATTACTGGCAAAAAATGTTGGACGATGACCCTAAAGATGCCCAAGTGTTAGCGATGGTGGCCCATCAAAAAGCGCTTGAAAATAAGGAATCCGAAGCGATTGCGGTGTACGAAAAAGTGCTCGCGCTCAACCCAGAGGACTATGGATCCGCTTTCAACTATGCTTTCCTAGTTCAAAAAACGGGTGACCACCTTACTGCAATCAAAACGTTTAAACGCACTTTGGAAGTAAACCCAAAGCTTGATCGCGCCTGGTTCGGTCAAGGGCTTTCGCATGTGGCGCTTGGTGAGAACGCTTCAGCCATCGAGTGCTTCAAAAAAACCAATAAGCTACAACCCATGAGCCCGCATGGCTACTATGAGCTTGCGAAAGCCCAGTTCCGCACGCATGATGCGAACGGCTGCGAAAAAACAATGCGCAAAGTAAAAGAGTTTGACCCCAAAGTGGCCGCTCAGCTTGAAGATGAAACTGGTATTCGAATCGGCGTCGACCGCTGGTGGGTTAAGTAAATGCTCCCAGCATAATCTTTCGATTTCGGCCGTATTTCTTACCGTAAGCTGACAAAGTTGCACGAGGTTCCCGATAAGCGTGGTTATACTCACGAAAAAAGCAGACGAGCGCGACGGAAGTTGTCATAAATTGCCGACGCGCAAGAGCGCTTAAAACGTTACTTGACTAACACTAGAAGGAGAAATCGATGCAGCTTTCGCAAAAGCATCAGGAGTACTGGAACAAAAACCTGCGTATCACGGGCATTTTGCTTTTCATTTGGTTCGTGGTTACTTTCGTTATCAGCTATTACGCTCGGGAAATTAACGCAGCCGTGCCGGACTTTTTCGGCTGGCCCTTGGCTTTTTTCATGGGTGCATTTGGTTCGCTCGCGATTTACGTATTTCTGATTTGGTACTACGCGAACTACATGGGCAAACTCGACATTGAGTATGGCGTAGAAGAGGGAGAAGAATAATGGCCGGCATGACTCCAGACTCAGGCGGAAACGCTTTCGCGGCGGGCGGAACGCAAAAAGCGTTTACCTCGCAACTCAAAAAAATCTACATTTGGTACACGGGCGGGTTTTTGTTCTTCCTTGTGGCGCTCGCGATTGCCGAGCAAATGGGACTTCCTCGCGCATGGATTGGCTACATTTTCTTAGCCGCCACCGTTTTGCTTTATGCCGGTATCGGCATCATGAGCCGAACCTCCGACGCCAGTGAGTATTACGTGGCAGGGCGGCGCGTGCCAGCGATGTTTAACGGCATGGCAACAGGCGCAGACTGGATGTCCGCAGCCTCGTTCATCGGTATGGCCGGCACGCTCTATCTGCAAGGCTATGCAGGCTTGGCCTTCATCATGGGCTGGACGGGCGGTTACTGCTTGGTGGCGCTCTTTTTAGCGCCCTACCTACGCAAGTTCGGTCAGTTCACCATCCCTGACTTTTTGGGCGAACGCTACGGCGGCAATGTGCCACGGTTCATTGGTATTTTGGCAGCGGTATTGTGCTCATTTACCTATGTGGTTGCGCAGATTTACGGCGTCGGTCTCATCACCACGCGCTTAACCGGCGTAAGCTTTGAGCTGGGTGTTGTTCTCGGTTTGGGCGGCATCTTGGTGTGTTCGTTCTTGGGCGGCATGAAAGCCGTTACGTGGACGCAAGTCGCGCAGTACATCATTTTGATTGTCGCGTACTTGATCCCCGTGATTTGGTTGTCGATCAAGCACACGGGTGTGCCCATTCCGCAGCTCGCGTACGGTTCGGTGCTCACCAAAGTAACCGCGCTAGAAGAAAAGCTCATCAAGGATCCGAAAGAAATTGAAGTGCGCGGTATCTTCAAGAAAAAAGCGGATGATGCGAATGCAGCGCTTAAAGACCCGAAAGCAGCGTACGACAATGGCAAAGCAGCGCTTGCAAAAGCAGTTGACGATGCTAAAGTCGCCGCCAACACGGATGCAATCGCGGGCGCAGAAAAAGCCCTCGCGGCCTATCCAAAATCGGTGGACGACGCGAAGGCTGGCTGGGAAAAAGAGAAGGGGCTTTCCGCTCGCGCGGGCTTGCCGCTCCGACACGCCGAAGCGTTCCCTGCAAAGGATGAAAAAGCACGCGATATCGCGCGTAAAAACTTCTTGGCTTTGATCTTCTGTTTGATGGTAGGCACCGCAGCATTGCCACACATCTTGATGCGTTACTACACCACGCCTTCTGTTAAAGAGGCGCGCACCTCCGTTACCTGGTCGTTGTTCTTCATCTTCTTACTTTACTTCACCGCGCCCGCGTTGGCCGTGCTCGTTAAATACGATGTGTATAG
>JANMDS010000304.1:0-7367 GCA_031376405.1 Betaproteobacteria bacterium | reverse complement strand
GTCGGTAATGCCCGTGCCGCTGGATTGCGTTAGCCGGTCGAGCGCGTCGTAGCTGAAGGTTTCGCTTTCTGACCGGCCACCGCCGGAGAGCGAACGGGTCTTGAGATTGCCGATACTTTCGAATCATGCAGCAACAAGTATTTAATGTCATTTATGACATATAATGCACACATGTTGGTCAATCAAAAACCTATCGTCTGGCTGCGAACGGAGGTGAAGTCCCCGCCGTTTTCGGCGGCTTCACGCATAGAGGTTGGCATTTTATTGCGACGCTTGCAGCGCGGGGAGCCGCTCTCAATGCCGCAATCTAGGCCGATGCCCAGCATTGGTAAAGGCTGCCACGAATTACGGGTGACCGATGAGAAGGTGATTTGGCGAATTATTTACTGTATCCACCACGAAGCGATTGTTGTATTGCATGTATTTGCGAAATCAACGCCACAAACGCCGCGCGAAGCGATCACGCTAAGCCAGCGCCGTTTAACCGAATTTTTACGCCTTGTAGAAAGAGACTCCCCATGAAATCAGCGCCAAAAGCAACGCTTAAAAAGCGTCTCATACAAACGCCGTGGCAAGTCGGTGATGCGGATTCGTTCCTCGGCCTGAGCAAAGAAGAAAGCGCGATGGTTGATATCCGGCTGGCCCTGGCCGATGCGGCGATGCGCACGCGCATTGAACACGACTTATCGCAAGCTGAACTTGCCAAGAGGATGGGCTCTAGCCAATCGCGCGTGGCCAAGATTGAGGCCGCAGACCCATCTGTGTCGCTCGATCTCATGGTTAAAGCTTTGCTGGCAGCGGGCGCGGGGGTGCGCGATGTGGCGCGCGCGTTGCGCGGCGTGGCGGTCGCGCAGGGGTAGAGCTCCACATTTCAGGCTTCATACCTGCGGCGCAGAATGTCTCGTTTTTAGCGAGATATTGCTGGGAAAGGGGCTGTTTTGCGCCGCAGGTATTTGTAAGGTTGCACCTTCGTTCGGCGCAATGCGCTTCGCTTATTGCCGCCCTACGGAGTCCGCCTTACGCGGGTTAAGTCATATTCGATCAAATGCTATAAAGCAAGACTGACCCCAAGCTCCGGCGCGATTACTTGTCGTGGCGTTTTCGACACTCTGATACGGCTCCCACACTCGATGTTTTAATCAATTTGATGCAGGTCGAAAGGGGCTCGTTAATGGCGAAGTTGAACCAGCCAAATTTATATCCATCTGCTAGCCACGCAAGTGCTTCAGGATTTTTCGCGGTCGCTGATTTTTCGATCCAGGGTAACGCTAATAGCTCACGATCTTTTTTGTTCATTTTTTTAGTGGAAGATAACCCCGGCTCGGCGTTTAGCAATATTGCTATCCCGATCTGTGCGTCTGAGTTTCCTTTTTCGGCAATTGGTAACAATGAGTGATACGCGGTGTCGTATCGACCCCGCGAAATTAAATCAGTGATGCAACCCTGCCAATTAACGTCCGAGCAGGTCGCGTCACTTGCGCAAACATCGAAGGTGAACCCTAGTACAAGAAATAGTGAGATAGTAAATACGCTAGTAAGATTCATTTTCTGAGCCTGAAAGGAAGAAGTGCTTCGAACTGTTCTTTGGTTCCAGGATTTCCCGGTGGAATTACTCCGCGACGCATGTAGAAGTAGTCACGAGCAATATTACCTTGCTGCTCGAGTCCGTAGTCGGAAAAATCCTTTCCCGTGGTTAACGTATAGCTATAGTTTCGATCAAACGCGGCGGTTCTAACGTTTATTCCTGACTGCGTTTGAAGAACATGGGTCAATTCATGGATAAAGTGGGCTTGTAGATTGACATCGGCCTGACTGAAATCCTCTCGGTAGTTTGGAGACTGTGGATGGAAGTAGATATTTCCGTCTGGCGCCATCGTGGTGTCTGCCGGTTGAAAGAAATAGACCTTAACTCTGTAGACTTTGACTTCTTCGTAGTTAATCGACTCACCAAATACTTCCTTTGCAAGTGTAATTTCGCCGCTCGTCAATTTTCTACTTCCTCCTTCGGGAGTCGTTTCCGTTGACTTATTACGCGGCTGATCTGGCCGATTGGTCTGAGCACCTCCGATCCCTCCAGCACTTTCAACATACTCCCAAGCCGCTGTTCTAGCCGCATCAATGCCCGCCGAGATCATCGCATCCCTCGCCCCCGCCCCGCAGCTTCCTCCGGCAATTCGGGCATTAATGCATCCTCCTACGGGGCCGCCGAACACTCCATTAATCCCCGCCGAGAACGCCGCTTGCAAGGCCGAGCGGGTGTTGCCGCCCGCGACCAGATTTTCTACCGCCGCGGCGACCATCGAGCCCGGGCCAAATAGATTGCCCACGAAGTTCGCTCCGATAGCTCGCCAGACGTTGCCGCCCCGCGCGTGGGCGTTCATGCCTGAGACCACCGCGCCGCGCACCGCATCGGCACATGGGACGCAACCTTGTGTCACCACCGCAGTGGCAATCTATGCGAGTGCGCCAACGACCTGACTTCTAAACTTCGTCCACCAACTAAACCCACTCGGATCAGAATAAGAAAGCGGGCTATTCATCACATACGCGTAGCGATTGTGACTCTGCGCGTTCTGCGGCGCTTGAATAATCGGGTCGGCTTGCAGGAAGCGTCCTAGGTGCGGATCGTAGATGCGCCCGTTCATGTGCACCAAGCCCAACTCGGCTAAGTGCTCATGCCCGGTGAAGCCGCGCTGCCCTTCCGCCAGCGGGCTGGCGGCGTTCCTAGCGTTACCCCACGGCCCAAACCCATGCACGGTCAAACTCCCCGTGGTGGCCGAGGTCATGACGAATTCGCCCACAGGCGAGCCTAAGTGGTCTTTTAAGAGTAAGGTGGTGACGGTCCATCGTCGAGCGGGCTGGCGCGGCGGCGGCGGTGCGCTAAGGCCACGTAAATGCGCTAACGCGCTGGCGAAAGTCTAGATGCAGCGTGGGTAGCCTTCATTCAGCAAGCTCCACACGATGGTCACGCTATCGTTTTGGTATTGATCGATGTGTTGTTACGCCGTCATTGCGGATTTGATCTAAAGTTGTTTTCAACGTCTGCAAGACTAGCGAAGCGTTTGCGAGCAGCACAACAGGTAGCCAATCGTCCGCATCTACGCCTTAGGGCAAGAATCCTTCGTTTTGAAATAAATTGCATGCACAACAATCCCGTGTTGCGTGATCCAAATGCAGCGCTCCACCTCCTCGCTTATGAGATATGAGAAACGACTCGGCTCGGCATACGATCGCGTCGGTAGAAACTGCTCTTGCACCGTATCTGCGCATTTTTTAATCGTAGCGTTGTGCGCAGACGAGCCGCTCCCGGCCACGATCACCGCAGTTTGTGAAATCACGCGCCGCTCCGCCGTACTTGCCGCCGCGCGACTGGAGCATGGCGTGCCGCGTAGATCGGGGAAGGCAATTTCCGTTTTTTGAGCCCACAGTGCGCCACTCCAAAAAAAGAGCATCAACATACTCAGCAGTCGAGTTTTCATTTCAATGTAGCTCCTAAAGTCCGTTAATTTTTGTCGCAATGCTTAAGCCTTTTCCTATCTTCAGTTCCATCGAGGCGCACTTTAAGGTTGGTTAACTCCCCCGCTTTTTGGTTAAGTTGCAGCGAAAGATCGTTGATGTGCTCAGGCCCGTACCCGGCGTTGAACGCTGCGGGGTTTTCCGTCTTCAACCTTACCAGCCGATTTTTTTCCTGTAAGCGTACCTGCTGCTCCGATTGCTCATTGCGATGCTGCGTTGCGAGCTCAAGCAGTTGAATTTCTATGAGCAATCGGCATTCCGATTTCTTAAGCTCACTGCGAAGCAGCTCGGAGGTTGTGCCGAATTCTGTCTTCGTCGTTTCTATGTTTTTCACCAGCCTCCCGCCCGTCTGCTCCAAGTTATCGTTCGTGGCAAAGTACCATTTGGCGCCCACCCCCATCGAGAACACGCCTAGTAAGAAAAGCCCAGCTTTCCATAACTTATCCATCTCCGCGAAAATTTCAAACAGGCCGTGCGCAGCCTTGCTAGGTGGCTCGGCACCCGCTACAAGAACAGTTTTTCCCATTTTTTCGCTCCTTGTCGGTGCAAAACTGCATAGTGAAATGTCAACTTTCACGCTTAGTATTTACATCCTACGCGCGACTTTTTAAAAACACCATCCCCAATTTGGGGGAGCGAGGCCAAATTTCTACCGCCAAAGGAAATGCGGCCACTGGCGACGGTTGTTGCGTAAATACCTGCGGCGCAGAAGACGCATTTTTTTGGAGATAGTTGCCAAAAAATGCGTATTCTGCGCCGCAAGTATTTGCGCAAACAGCAATCTTAAGTTAACGCGCCGTAGGGAAAAACGCGAGCCAGCCCAAGCACCAACCAATTTCGCGTAAACTTTGGAGTTACGGAGACGTGGCCGAGTGGTCGAAGGCACTTCCCTGCTAAGGAAGCATACGGGCTTAAACCTGTATCGAGGGTTCGACTCCCTCCGTCTCCGCCAGTTTTAGTGCAATAGAAAGACCCCGCGCTCGCGGGGTTTTTGTTGTTCGTCGCACACACTGTTTACTGCAAATACGCGTTTGCGCTCACCACATCAGGCTCGTCGAGCGTGCCGGTTGCGGCTTTGAGACGCAGTGTGTTCACGATGGCGTTGTAACGGGCCGAGGCTAAATCTCGACGCACCGCGAAAATACTTTGTTGCGCATTGAGCACATCCAAATTCGTGCGCACGCCCACTTCCAAACCTAAGCGGGTGGATGCGAGCACCACCTCTGCCGATTTGAGTGCTTGTTGCTGCGCTTGAACGCCCGAGATACCGCTCACCACACCCAAGTACGCGGCGCGCGTTGACTGCGCGGCGGCACGACGGGCGGTTTCGATATCGTTGCGCAACTTTTCTACGTTCGCAAGGGCTTCGCGAATGCGTGAGTCGGTTGCACCGTTGGTGAAAAGCGGCTTGGCAAACTGCACGCCGATTGCGCCATTGCGTCCGGTTTGGTTGGCGTTGTTGCCTGCACTACCGCTGGCTACGGACATACCGGCACTGCTTACTAAATCGAGCGTCCAATCGTTGGTGCGCTTATTGCGCTCAATTTCCCATTGGCTTACGGCCACCTGCTGCTGTGCCAAGCGCACCGCAAAGCCTTTGTTATCGGCTTGCGAAACCCACGCGTCCATATTCGAAGGGTTCGGCGCATCAGGGTTCACCCCTGGGCGCAAGCCTTTTAAATTCGTCTCGTACCGCCCCACTACCGCGCGTAAGGCCCAGCGTTTGGTTTCCAAATCGTTTTGCGCGGCCACCTCTTGCGCGAGCACTTGGTCATAGCGCGCTTGGGCTTCGTTAGTGTCCACAATGGTGGCTGTGCCCACTTCAAAATTACGCTTAGCCTGCGCGAGCTGCTCACTCACGGCCGCTTTTTGTGCGCCCACGAGTGCGAGCGCATCCTGGGCGAGCAGGACATCGAAGTACGCCTGGGCAAGCCGCAAAATCACATCTTGGCGCGCGGCCTCTACGCCGATTTCAGCTAACTTTACCGCTGCGTCCGCTTGTTCAATATTCACCTCAATGCCGGTGCGACGCAGCGGATAGCTCGCTTGCGCGCTGACGGTGGCGTTGAGGTAGATTCGTTCGCTGTTGAAATTGGGGCTGCGCTGGTTGAACCCGACTGCGTTCAACGCGGAGCCTGCGGCCATGCTCGCCGAAAGCCCGTTCGCTGTTTGTGCAAGCGTTACCCGCTCGCGTGCCGCCGCCGCGCTCGCTTTGGCCGCAGCAATCGCTGGATCGGCTTCAACCGCTTCACGATAGAGCGAAATCAAGTCCGCCCCGAACACGTGCGAGGCTGCAACGAGCATGGCTAAAGAAATGCTTAACAACGATTTTTTCATTTCCAACTTTCAATATTTCGCAAGCGCGCTATCGACTTCGTTTGCCCACGCGTCAATCCCACCGCGAACGTTATACACCTCATCAACTCCATTTTTTTGCAAGTAGTGCGCAACCGCATTGCTGCGCACGCCATGGTGGCAGAGCACCAAAATCGGCGCTTCGTCAGGCAGGGTTTGCCAGCGTAAAGGCACTTCGTTCATCGGCATGTGCTGTGCCCCAGCCACGTGGGTGAGCTCCCACTCCCAGCGCTCCCGAACATCGAGCAGGCATGCGCCAGAGGACTCGCGCAAGCGCAGTGCCGCCTCCATAGGCGATAGCTGAGGAATCAAAACGTAAAACCCTTGGGCTGCGGCGCGCCTTTTAAGGGTGCTATCACGGTTTCGAACAACACCCGCGTGCTCACGCTGCCATCGGCTGCTTTGCGCACCACCCGCGCTTGCATGGCAGGCGCTTGCCCGACGACCGCAAAGATGCGGCCCTCCGGTTTAATCCAATCTAACGCTGCCTCTACAAAAACGGGAAGCGAGCCACCAAACACCACCACATCGTACGCGCTTGCGGAAACGCCAAGCTTCATCCCATCGCCCACGTTCACCTCGGCGTTGTAGATGCCCGCCTTGGCTAAGCTCGTCTGCGCGCGCTCAGCAATAGCGGGGTCGATTTCAATGGACGTGACTCGCTGACTGCGCGCCGCGAGGAGCGCAGTGACATAACCCCCTCCCGTGCCGATTTCAAGTACGCTTTCCGTGCCGGTAAGCTGCAAGTCTTGCACCACGCGAGCTTCCATCTTCGGGGTCCACATTTTCTCGCCGTTCCCAAGCGGCAGCTCTAGATCTGCAAACGCGAGTGCAGCGTGCTCAGGCGCTACAAACTGCTCGCGCCGCAGCGTGGCAATCAGGCTCAAAATCACCGGATCAAGCACGTCCCAAGTACGGATTTGCTGCTCAACCATGTTGAAACGGGCTTGTTCGACGTTCATTTGTTCACTAATACCTGCGGCGCAGATTCGTTAGGCGTAATCCCCGATTTTAGCCCTTGAGAGGCCAACTGTTTCGCGAGTTTTTTCGCTTTGCGGCGCTCTTTCCAGCCTTCTAGCAGGGCATAGCCCACGGGAACGACTACCAAAGTCAGCAACGTGGAGGTCAGTACGCCACCGATAATCGCCCGTCCCATCGAGCCATCGGCACCTTCTTCCCGGGCTAAGGCCATCGGCAACATGCCAAACACCATGGCCGCAGTGGTCATCAGAATCGGGCGCAGGCGAATCTGCCCCGCTTGCTTGAGCGCCTCGGTAATACTCGCGCCTTCGCGCCGAGCTTGGTTGGCAAAGTCCACCAGCAAAATCGCATTTTTGGTCACCAACCCCATCAACATGATGATGCCGATTACGGACAGAATATTTAACGTAGAGCCTGTGAACAAAAGCGCCACAAACACGCCAATTAACGACAGCGGTAGCGACAGCATAATCACAATCGGTTGCGTGAAACTATTGAACTGCGCGCCCAACACG
>JANMDS010000259.1:0-7402 GCA_031376405.1 Betaproteobacteria bacterium | reverse complement strand
GCTTCAAGTCGGCGAGGACACCTGGCGTCTTCGTCTCGCTCTTCGGCGTGATGTTTGCCGATTTGGAGCTGATCGGTGTGCCGGTTCGGATTACGCTGGGGGATCGTGGCTTGAAGGAGGGGAATGTGGAGTTTCAGGCGCGTACCGATGAGAAGGCAACGAGCGTGAAGTTAGCCGACGTGCTCGCGCACCTGCGCGCGCAACCTTAAAAACACACTAATACCTGCGGCGCAAAAACGGCATTTTTGGGAAGATATCTCCTGAAAAATGTCGTTTTTGCGCCGCAGAGACCTCTGCACGACTGGCGTTTCACGAAACTTACCCAAAACACCGTCATTCCGGCGAAGGCCGGAATCCAATTTTGTTTCGTAAAAACAAACATTTAGAGCTTGCGCTTACGACCGAAAATGGACACCGGCCTGTGCCGGTGCGACAAACCTTACTCATGCAGAGGTCTCCCGCAGGTATTGTCGAGATAACCTAAGCGGAGCTCGCTCCCGGGCTTGATCGTTCTTACGGGTACGGAATCGTGCGATCTTCCAAGGTGCTGCCACGCGCAAAACTGTAATCCAATTGGGCCTGGAGCTCGCGCTGCATGACCGCCGTTGCCACCACGCGGCGGACATAGCTGCCGCCGAACCAGATGATGCCTTTTGGCAATCCTCCAAAACGCTGGGTGAGCGCGAGCAGCCGATAGCGCCGCAGAAATGTTTCGATGCCCCAAGAACACAGCCCCGCGCGCTGGGCATCGTCTAGCGTACACCATTGCCAAATCGAGGCACTTTTC
This sequence comes from Betaproteobacteria bacterium, assembly GCA_031376405.1. Lineage (GTDB taxonomy): Bacteria > Pseudomonadota > Gammaproteobacteria > Burkholderiales > Casimicrobiaceae > JANMDS01. The sequence continues at coordinate 6,615 of JANMDS010000259.1, read as the reverse complement.
GCTGCCCGTTTAAGACCTTCGCGGCCGCCGAAATGACGCTCTAGGCGCTCAGCGGCCAAACCCGCTGCCTGCGCTTCCTGCACGGCCAGCACTGTGGTGAACGCGCGGCTATGAAAAGGCCGCGCGCCTCGGTGAAAAACCATGAAGCCAAACTCCCCCTCGCTATCGCAGCCTGGTACCGCAACGCGATCATCGTGTAATTCTGCCTGGCGGAGATCGAGCGCCATGGTGATGAAGCCTTCGTCTGTGATTGCGATGTGCGCGCTGGATTGATCCACCGACACCGCAGCAAGCGTTTGTGCGAACCAACCCGGTAGGCTTTGAGGCGGCGGGGTCGCGCGAATCGCGTAGCGGTAGTTCGAATAAAGAAAATACGCGGCACGCCGGACGCGACGAGATTGTGTGAACGAAGCGATATTCATGAGAGGATCTCCAGAAAAATTTTTGCGCAGCGTGAACGAGTCTACGCAGCCCAATCACCCTGGAAATCCCCCGTTCTACCTATTTTTCGGAAGAACAACCCTCATTTTTCGCTTCGGATAGGGAGAAAACGGCGCTGCTACCAAGTACAAACGATTTTTTCTGACGATTCATGTCACTTCTCTCACGAATTGAGGAGATTTTTGTCAGACAACGCTCTTTTTGCGCCGCAGGTTTTGCCTCATTTCAAAGCTTTTCACCCATCGCCCGCACCGCTTCATACCGGAAACACGTGGTGAGATGATCGTTCACCATGCCGCAGGCTTGCATGTGGGCGTACACAATGGTCGAGCCTACGAATTTGAAGCCGAGCTTTTTGAGCGCTTTCGATAACGCATCGGATTCGGGCGTGGTGGCCACCACATCTGCTTTGCTCTTCAACGCGTTTTGCATGGGTTTGCCGTTTACAAAATTCCAATAAAAATCACTCAACGCGCTTTCTGGTCGTTTGGCGGTTTCTTGTAATTTCAAGAGCGCTTGGGCGTTGCCAATCGTGGCGCGGATTTTGAGTTGATTGCGGATGATGCCTGCGTCTTGCATCAGCGACTGCACATTCTTTTCGTTGTAGCGGGCGATTTTTTCGGCGTTAAAGTTGTCGAATACTTTTCGATAATGCTCCCGCTTGGCGAGCACAGTTTGCCAACTCAACCCTGCCTGCGCACCTTCCAAAATTTGCATCTCAAACATTTCCCGCTCATCAAAGCAAGGCACGCCCCACTCTTCGTCGTGGTAGGCGGTGTAGTAATCGGGCACGTTGGCGGCCCAAAAGCAGCGGGAGATCGATACAGTATTCATGCGCTTATTGTGACAGTTTGCGGCGTAAACGTAGTATCCGTTCCGTGACAAACTAAATCGATGATCAATCTTTGTGAGCTGGTGTAGATGAACTATTTTTCTCGCGTTTTGTGCGTCGCCGTCCTCGCCGCGTGGGTAGCGGGCGCACACGCTGCGGTGGTTGAGCTCGCCTGGAAAAAAGTAGGCGCCCGTGAAGTGTTTAGCTACGAATCGAGACTAGCCGAAAAGAAAGTGGGAGAAGTGTGTGGAGCGCTCAAAAAAGGCGAGAGCGTGAAATGGCGGTTCAGTGCAAGTGCGCCAGTAGACTTCAATATCCACATGCACGCAGGTAAGGAAGTGGAATATTTCAATGCGGCCAAAGCGATACGCTCCGACGAGGGCATGTTTGTAGCCCCAGTAGATCAAGATTTTTGCTGGATGTGGCTGAACCGTGAAAAACAAGAAGTGAGCTTTTCGGTGGATTTTTCCCGCTGATTGTGCGAACTGTGCGGCGATACCTGCGGCGCAATATCGGCACTTTTTCAAGATTATCTCCCCAAAAATATGCCTTTTTGCATTGCATTAATTGAGACAGTTTGCGCGAATATTCCTGAACATTAGCGCGCAAGCTCTTGCTGCGACGCAACAACGCATGCATAATACGACCTCTGCTTGAAAAAGCAGTTTGTAAATATTCGCTGATTAGTGCTTCGCCCGCATTGTTCCGAGTGGCTTGTTTACCCGCCGCTCCGCCTTTGGCCTGAAATACGGCTTCTCGCATGTTCTAACGTTGGCTGACGCGTTTCTCATCTGCTCGCTGGATCTTCCAGTCAACGTTGTACCTTTTTTAAAAGATAAGGCTGCCTCGCTTTTTGCGGGGCAGGTCATGCATGTCTATTTCTGAATCAAACAAATCATTTTCCGCTCTTAATTTAGCCAGCCCGCTGCTGCAAGCTGTGACCGAGCTTGGCTACACCGCGCCCACCGCCGTACAAGCCGCAACGATCCCCGCGTCGATGGCCGGTGGCGATTGGATGGTTTCCAGCCAAACCGGTAGCGGCAAAACAGCGGCGTTTTTATTGCCCGCGCTGCATGCGTTGCTCGAATCGCCCTCTACGAAGCAGCCGGAGCCTGCGCGCAATGGCCGTATGGCGCGCGGCCCCAGTGCGTTCCCGCAAGTATTGGTGCTCGCACCTACGCGTGAGCTTGCCCAACAGGTAGCAGAAGAAGCCATCCAACTTATTCGTTTTGCTCGCGGCATCCGCATTGCAACCGTAGTGGGCGGAACCCCCTTTCCTAAGCAAGTAGCAGACTTGCGCGGCGCATCACTCGTGGTCGCTACGCCCGGGCGCTTGCTCGATTTACACCGCAACAATCAAATCTCGCTCGACCACGTTCACACGCTGGTTGTAGACGAAGCAGATCGCATGTTGGACCTAGGCTTTTCCGAAGATTTGGAAGCCATTCACCAAGCAACCTCGAAGCGCGACCGCACGCTCATGTTCAGCGCCACCTTCGCGCCGCGTATCATGGCGCTCGCCGCTGATGTGATGCGCGATCCGCAAAAAATTGAATTGGCCACCGCCCAAGATTCCCATCAAAACATTGAGCAGCGCTTGCATTGGTTTGACGATATTGCGCATAAAACCGCCCTGCTTGAGCACTGCTTGGCCGACACGACGTTGACCCAGGCGGTCGTGTTCACCGCTACACAAATTGATGCCGACGATTTATCGGATCGCCTGCGTGACGCGGGCTATTCCGCCACCGCGCTACACGGCGCAATGCCACAAACCATCCGCAATCGCCGCATTCAGAGCTTGCGCGATGGTTCGGTGCAAATTTTGGTGGCAACGGATGTGGCCGCGCGCGGGATCGACGTGCCGAACATTTCGCACGTGATTAACTATGGCTTACCGATGAAGCCAGAAGATTACACTCACCGGATTGGCCGTACCGGCCGCGCTGGACGTAATGGCATTGCCATTACGCTCGCTGGTGGACGTGATCGTTACAAAGTGCGTAATATTGAGCGTTTCATTTCGCGCACCATTGCCGAATCGACCGTTGAGGGCTTAGAGCCTAAGAACGTTTCGTTTAGCAAGCCTAGCCGTTCGTTTGGTGCCCATGCGCCGCGTGAGCACGCGATGCGTAGCTCGGCAGCGCCACGGCAAGATCGGGGTGATCGCGGTGACCGTGGCGATTTCCGCGCGCGTCCATCCTACGGCGAGGGCCGTCCCGCTTCACCCCGCCCTGCTTATGCCGATCGCGCTGATCGTGGAGATCGAGGTTCACGCCCTGCCTACCAAGATCGTAACGCCCGTCCGGCGTACCAAGATCGTGCGCCACGCAGCGACTTCAACAATACTGATCGTGCGCCGCGCCCAGAGTTCGCCCGTCGCGATGAGAGCTTTGCGCCGCGCCAAGAGCGCAGCGTTGAGCCGCGCACACCACGCGAACACGCTGGCAACGAGCGGCCTTTCGCACGCGCACCGCGCTCCGATTTCCCTGAGCGCTCTGCCGCACCGCGCAGCCCGTGGCAAGACCGTGCACCCAGCCATAAGCCTGAGTACGCCGCACGCGACAGCCGCCCCGCGCGTGAATATGAGCCACGCGCGCCGCGCAATGACGCAGCTGGCAGCTACGCAGCCGCCCCGCGTCGCGAGGCTTCATACGACGCTGCGCCTGCCAAGCGTTCTTCGTTTGATGCCAATCGTGCACCCCGAGCCGCAGGCACTGCGTACGCCACCACGCCCGCGCAAGCAGCGGCTTCTTCGTACGCCAATGAGCGCGCAGATAAGTTCGCAGCCAAAGCGGCCAAGCCAGAGAAAAAATTTGGCGCAGCACCGAAGGCTGCTACCGCGGCTCCAGCCAAAGTAAATGGCCCAGCTTACACGCCGCCGAAAGAAGGCGGCAACCGCGCTGCGCGTCGCGCGGCGTTGCAAGCCTCATTCAATCATCAAGGAGCCGTAGCAGGCGACGATTAGTCGAGAAGCGCTCTTTTCGCTGCAATACCTGCGGCGTAAAAACGGCTGTTTTTCAGGATTACCTCCTGGAAAGTGGCCGTTTTTTTTGCTTCGAAACGACCGCTGTACGGCGCGCAACTGCTCATGCTGTGAATGCGTTGCTTGGCGATGAAATAGCGTAAAAACGCATTCGTCCCCGAACTTCGCATCTGAGCTTCCGCATGTCCCGCAGCAACCCAAAGCCGCTCCCTGCAAAAACGAAAACTGATTTCAGTGATTTGAAGAAACTGCTGGCAACGGCTGCGCCAGCACGCGCGAAACCGTCCGAGCCATCTCAGGGGGTGCGCACGAAAACGTCTGCCGAGCAAGAGCGGGGCTTTGTCAATTTAGAGGAAACCTTTGCCCCGTTGCGGCGGGACTTTTATCTCACTCAATCGGATAAAGCGCTGTTTGCCAAGGCTGTGGAAGATGTGCGCCCGCTTGCGCAGTATGAGCCTCAGGTGCTCCACACGAAGCCGGCCTTTCCCGTGCCTTTGCAAAGCCTGAAGGACGAAGCCGCCGCGCTGGCGCAAGCCAATGCAGCCCGCTTCCCATCGCCCATGTCGTGGGATTTGGGTGTTGATCTAGAAGAAGACCAGAGCTATTTGCGCAAAGGCGCGAATCCGGATTTGTTGCGTAAATTGCGCCGAGGAATGTGGGTTACCCAAGGCGAGCTTGACTTACACCACCACACCCAAGATGAAGCCCACGCCGCGATCTCCGCGTTTTTAGTGGTGGCTGCGCAACGAGAGTGGCGCTGTGTGCGCATCGTTCACGGCAAGGGGCTCACCTCGGTTCGCAAGGAGCCGGTACTGCGGGGCAAAGTGCGCCGCTGGCTGCAGATGCGAGACGACGTGATGGCGTTTTGCGAACCCCGTCCGAATGGTGGAGGAAGCGGCGCGGTGCTGGTATTGCTTGAGCGAATGTAGTGGGTATGCCAACGGATGTATTGCGAAACCTACGGCGCAAAAATGTTCCTTTTTAAAAAATATCTCCCAAAAACGGCATATTATTTTGCTCCAAAAAACCTTGTTGGGAGGGATTGTCGCTTGGAAGAAAGGCGGGGTTCCGTTTAATACTCGGGTTAAAAACCAATACGCGTTTTTTTCGAATCAAACGGGCTTCCCACCGTCGCTCTCAACGACCGTGAGCGCGTAGGAACATTTTGAATTTGAGCTCGGTCTGTCTTTACGCTCTGCGAAACTTTTAAGTAATCAGCCACGTAACACCAATGTAAAACGCCTCGCGATGCGAGGCGTTTTACGCTTTTAAAACCGAAGGCGATGCGTTTAACCGTCGTCGAGCTTGTATTCAACCGGCCAGATAATTTTGTAGCCAGAAGCATCCGGTTGGAATTTACAGGTCTGTAGCGCTGTGGTTACCGTGCGTCCGTACGTTGCTGGAAGCGTGGAGCCCTGAATTGCCACATTAGACACATTGCCCGCAGCATCAATGTCGGCGGTAACCGTTACGGTACCCGCTTGCTTGTTATTGCCGCGCAATGCCTCACGCGGCCACGTCGGTTTGCAATCTTCCAAATTCAAAATCTTAAAACTTGATCGCAAGGCGGGTTTCGGTGGTGGCGCGGGCGGCGGCGGCGGGGGTGCCGGTGGCTGCGTTGGCGCCGGTGGAGCGGGCGGTGCCGGTGGTGGCGGGGGTTCGATCCGTACGGGCTCCCTTGGCGGCTCTGCAACGGTCGCCGTAATCGTAGGCGCGGTAGCCTGCACGGCCACTTGCACCTCAACAGGCGGCACGTAGGGCGGTGGCGGCGCGACTTGCGGCGGCGGCGGCGGGAGGTTCGTCTTAGGAGGGGGCGGTGGCGGTGGCGGAGGCGGGGGCGGTGGAGGCAATTTCACCTCTTCCACAATTTTCGCTTCCAAAGGTTTTTTGAGTTGATCAAAAGCCTTGCGCGCCATGCCGGTTACCATGGCCCAAATGATGAATAAGTGCAGCAAAATCGCAAGAATTACGGCAATCGTGCGCTTATTACCCGCCTTGGGGTTGTATGAGTACGAGTTCTCCATTAACGCGGGCCTTCCTCGCAATGCGCTTGGGTTGCAAGTGCACGCGATTGACTAGCAAACCCAGCGGTGCGCGATACGCAAGCCAAGTTTGCTGAGGTTGTGGACGAGAAAACGCGGGGGGATGTTTGGCGTTTTTTCATATGAATTGCTCGTGGCCCACGATGCCGATTTTGGTAAGGCCCGTGCGCTGGGCGGCTGTCATCACGTACGCGAAAATATCGTACTTTGCGCCCTTATTCGGGCGCAAATGAATTTCAGGCTGCGTGGCCATGGCGGCGGCGGCAGTCATCTTGGATTCCAAATCCGCTTGGTCGACCACGGCAACGCCGTTC
>JANMDS010000173.1:0-5039 GCA_031376405.1 Betaproteobacteria bacterium | reverse complement strand
CCACGATGGTGGGTGTTGTGGGCGCGGGCGGGATTGGCGGCACTTTGTTCAGTGCGTTCCAGCGCTTTGATTACGATTTCGTCGCCGGTATTATTTTGTGCATCATCGGTTTGGTGATGATTGGAGAAGTACTGCAGTTCTGGGTGAAGAAAGTGTTTCAGTCATGACTAACTGCAGTAAAACCCGCGGCGTAAAACAGGCCTATTTTGAGATTTATCTTCTAAAAAATGATGCCTGAACCCATGCAATGGATTCGCTTTACTACGCAGCAGCGGTTGGCGCGCTTCGCGGTGTATTTGTGCGCCATCGCGGCGATTGCGTGGGCGCTCAAAACGATTCAGATCATCCCCGAGTTTCTCTACGATGCCCCCGAGCAGGTGTTAGATATGGGCACGCGCATGTGGCCCGTGGACTGGGCGCACTTCTGGCCCGTAGTCTGGCCAGCGTTGGTCGAGACGATGCACATCGCAGCGGTCGCTACCTTGCTTGGATTGGCGATGGGCATCCCGGTGGGTTTTCTCGCCGCGCCTAATGCCACGCCATTGCCTTGGGTGAACGCCATTGCCAAATTTATTTTGATCGCCACCCGCTCGATTTCCACGCTCATTTGGGCACTATTTTTCGTAGCCATGTTTGGCCCAGGCGCGCTCGCCGGTTCGCTTGCCATTGCGTTTCACTCAATTGGGTTCATCGGGAAAATGTTCAGCGAAGGCGTGGAAGAAGCCAACAAAGGCAGCATCGAGGCGCTACAGGCTGCGGGGGCAACGCGCATGCAGCAAATCATCATGGGCTATTGGCCGCAGGTGTTGCCTACATTTTGGTCGATAGCGCTTTTTCGCTGGGATATCAATGTGCGTGAATCCGCCGTGCTCGGTTTGGTGGGGGCAGGCGGCATTGGTATGGCGTTGAACTCGGCGATTGATTTACTTCAGTGGCGACGGGTAGCGCTCATATTGTTTACGATTTTTGCGGTGGTAATTTTGATTGAAGGTATCGTTACCCAAATCCGAAAGCGAGTGATTTGATGCGCGCGTACCTATCGGTGTGGTTTACCATTTTGTGCGCTGGTTGCGCAGCCGTTGCGCCGACCGCACCTCCAGCTTCCGCAATACTTGCGCAAGAGGCGGGACGCGTTTCGTTCCCAGGCGAGGGTGGCGTCACGCTCGTTGGTCATTTGAATTTGCCAGGCGCACGGTTTGAAGGCAAACGCCCTGCAATTGTGTTTCAACATGGCTGTGGTGGCCCTGGCGCGAACGGAAAATTAAGCGCACGCCATCAGGCAGCAATGGACTGGGCGGTCGTGCGCGGTTTCGTCGCACTGCATGTCGATAGCCTTTCGCCGCGTGGTGAAAAAGAGCTTTGCACGCAGAAATTTAGTGCGCGCAAAATCAATCAAACCCATCGCGTTGCCGACGCGTATTCTGCACTTGAATTCTTAGCTTCTCACCCTGCAGTAGATTCCACTCGCATTGCTTTGTGGGGATGGTCACACGGGGGCTCGTCCGTACTTGGTGCAATGCGGGCCCCCGCACCGTCGAGCGCGCGCGCACGCTTTGCAGCGGCGATTGCGTTCTATCCTGGGTGCAGCGCTTATGCGCAAGCCAGTCGTCCCTATCGGCCGCTCAACCCTACGCTCATATTAATCGGCGAGGCAGACGACTGGACACCTGCCGCTCCGTGCAAAGCACTTGCAGAGGCAATGACACAAGCGAAGCAGCCGTTGTTTATCGAACTCTACGCCGGTGCATACCACGGCTTTGACGATCCGAACCCCAACGCGAAAGTACGTGTGCGTTCTGACGTACCCAACGGTGTGAAGCCTGGCGCGGGCGTAACCGTAGGGCCGCACCCAGAAGCGCGAACACGCGCGATGAAACGAGCGGAGCAATTCCTCTCGACGCACTTACGTTTCTAATTGTTGTACCCAGCGTTTCTAAATCGAACACTCATTTTGTGTTGTCGGTGATCGATTGCCTCTGAGCCAGTAGGGCTTACCCGCGCTTGTGAGTTTTTCAGATCGAATCTATTCAACCCCGTATTGCATCTCGATTGAAGCAGTAGTAACGTTTACGAGTTGAAAACATTTTGTTTGCTCAACGTTAATAACTTTTTTGGAGATCAGCATGAAGGTAATGAAGTTCCTAGGGATGAGTGCGGTTGCGCTCGCCGCTACGACGATTGCACCGTCTGCGGTTGCACAATCCACGATTGAAAAGATGAAGCAGTTTCGGGTGGCCACTACCGATCTGAACCTTCCGACGGTGCCTCAAGGCGGTGCCAACGCGGCTGCAATTAAGGAAAATCTAAAGAAGTTAAAGCTACCCGATGGCTTCAAGATTGATTTGTACGCAATCGTTCCGGATGCGCGGCACATGGCGGTTGCTCCGTCTACGAACATGCTTTTCGTGGGTACGCGAAAAACTACGGTGTGGGCGGTGACGGATCGCAATAGCGATGGCATCGCGGATGAAGTGAAGTCGTTCGCACCTGGGCTTAATTTCAAAGTACCCAATGGAGTGTGCTGGACGAGAGACGGCTTCTTGATTGTGGTTGAACACAATCGCGTCATCAATTTTCCGGCGGCGGAGTTTTTCTACGAAGGTCCGGATGTCGCAGTGATTGAAGTGGTGCCGCAGGGCAAGTTAATTCCCGTTGATGATGAGTCGTTTAACCACGGCGCGCGTACGTGTCGCATTGGTAACGACAAAAAACTCTACATCACACTTGGCCAGCCATTCAATGTGCAGCCTCGCGATAAGATTGACCATTACAACAAAGTGGGCATCGGCGGCATTGTGCGCATGGACCCGTTTGATGGCTCCGGTCGTGAAGTGTTCGCAACGGGCGTTCGTAACTCTGTGGGTATCGAGATCAATCGCAAAAACGGTGATGTATGGTTTACCGATAACCAAACCGATGGCATGGGCGACGATATTCCCCTGGGTGAAGTTAACCGAGCGACGAAGGTGGGTCAGTTCTACGGCTACCCTTGGATTCAGGGCGAAACACGTATTACAGAAAACGGGTACGACAAAGATCCGCTGCCAGCGCACACCAAAGCGGAAATCATGACCGAAGCCCACGCCGCTGATTTAGGCATCACGATTTACACCGGCAACAAGTTCCCATCTAAGTATCAAGGCGGCTTGATGTGGGCGCAGCATGGCTCGTGGAATCGTACGGATCCGAATGGCGCGAAAATTATGTTCGCCCCTTTGAAAGCGGATGGCTCTGCTGGCAAGGCCGAAGTGTTTATTGATAACTTCCGCAACCCTGAGACCAAGCAGTTCATTGGGCGACCTGTAGATGTGGCGAACCTGCCCGATGGTTCGATCTTGATTTCAGATGATTTTGCAGGTGCAATTTATCGGGTACGCTACGCACCGTAAGTCATATTATTGCGTGACGGTGGGAGAGCCTCGCTCTCCCACTTTTTTGGAATAAAGGATAAATAGCGATGCGTTTTTTTAGGTTGCTAACTCTGCTTTCGGTTGCTGCACCTACGTTGGTTTTTGCGCAAAACACCACGGCGATTGCTGCGGGTAAAGCCAAGGCATTCGCCGCGTGCAATATGTGTCATGGCGAAATCGGAATGAGTAATTTACCCAATGCGCCACATTTGGCTGGGCAGCCGGAGATGTACTTAACCGAGCAACTTAAAGCGATGCGAAGCGGTAAGCGCCTGAGCGAGACGATGGGTTTTATTGCCAAACCTTTGACCGACGATGAGATTGCGAATCTTGCGGCCTGGTACGCGTCCATCGAAATCAAGGCAATGGTGAAGTAGTTCTGCGTACTTCGGCGTGTTCGTGTGTAATATGCTTTTTGCACGACACCGTAACGCGCCATGGCAGAGCTCTATATTGGTTTAATGTCTGGCACCTCCGCCGATGGGGTCGATGCGGTGTTGGCTTCTCACGAGCATGACGCCGCCACCACGCTCGCACACGCGCACATCCCGTTCGAGGAAACGCTGCGCGCTCAAATTGTTTCGCTCATGCGTTCAGGAGCGGATGAAATTGAACGGATGGGGCTAGTGAGCGTTGCGCTTGCGCAGGTATACGCGAACGCGGTTCACACAATATTGGAAAGCGCTACGATCGCCGCCTTGCAGGTTCGGGCCATTGGCGCGCATGGCCAAACCCTGCGACATCGCCCTGAGCGAGGCTTTACGCTACAACTGAATCATCCTGCGTTACTCGCGCGACTTACGGGTATTGACGTGGTGGCGGATTTTCGTAGCGCAGACGTCGCCGCAGGCGGGCAGGGCGCGCCGCTCGTGCCGGCGTTTCATGAAAATGTGTTTGCGTCGGTCAGCGAACGTCGGGCGATTGTGAATATCGGCGGCATTTCCAATGTGAGCCTTCTCCTTCCAGGTGTGGCTACGCGTGGATGGGATTGCGGCCCTGGCAATACGCTACTTGATCTTTGGTGTTCAACGCATATCGGTACGCACTATGACCGTGACGGCGAGTGGGCCGAATCCGGTGAAGTCAATCATTCACTCCTGGCACTGTTGCGAAGTGATCCGTACTTTGCCCAAGCGGCACCCAAAAGTACCGGGCGCGAACGCTTCAACATGACGTGGCTTACGGCGCGTCTGGTTCAACTCGATGGAGAGGTTGTGCCACAACACGTTCAGCGCACTTTGCTGGAACTCACGGCGACTACGATCGCCGATGGATTGCAAGCGGCGAAACCAGAACGTGTGTTTGTGTGTGGTGGTGGCGCGCGCAATGGCGCTCTGATGCGCGCCTTACAGTCTCATATGCCGTGGGCGCGGGTGGAGAGTACGCTCGCGCTGGGTTACCCAGTGGATCAGGTTGAGGCGCTCGCGTTTGCATGGCTTGCTAAGCGTTACGTAGACCGACAAGTAGGCAATAGTTGTGCGGTGACTGGTGCCAGGCATCCTGCAATTTTAGGTGCGCTCTATCCAGCGCCACCTGCTACAAAAGCATAAAAACCTGCGGCGTTAAAAAGGCATTTTTTTGGGGATATCTCCCCGAAAATTGCGTTTTTAAGCCGCAGGTTTTTGTAGT
>JANMDS010000084.1:0-3494 GCA_031376405.1 Betaproteobacteria bacterium | reverse complement strand
CTTCCAGAAAATGCGTGTTTTGCGCCGCAGGTTTCTATCCACCGATATTCAATAATTGAGGAATATAGACCTGTATAAACCCTTATATTCCACAAATTAATAATGTTGTGGAATATAAGGGTTATCATTACCCTCTTATTTCAATTTTTGTGCGTATGGAAACCATTGCGAGTCATCAAACAGACCGCGCAGGAAAAAACATCTTGCAGCCGAGCGGCTATCGGGCTTTTTTTCCGGCACCACTTCCGCCTACGCCTCCGTTAGAAATAAGCGGCGAGCTTTTACGCCTGCTATCTGATGCGGACCGCGATCTCGCCAAGCTCGCAGCGCTCGCTGAGCTTTTGCCCAACCCTGATCTGTTTGTAGCGATGTATGTCAAGCAAGAAGCCGTGCTGTCCTCACAAATCGAAGGCACGCAGAGCACGCTGCAAGATGTGCTCGCGTTCGATACGAACCCAACCGCGGCAGGCAGGTCTCGCGACGTAGAAGAGGTTGTAAATTATGTACGTGCGATGAATCATGGCCTCGCGCGATTGAAAGAAGATTTTCCGCTTTCTTTGCGGCTCATTCGCGAGATCCATGCCGAGCTTATGCGCGGCGTACGCGGGCAGGAGCGCACGCCTGGCGAATTTCGCACTTCGCAAAACTGGATCGGCGGTAGCTCGCCAGCGAATGCAGTGTTCGTGCCTCCGCCTGCGCATGAAGTCATGAATTGCTTAGGGGCGTTTGAAAATTTTTTACACAACCACCGGGAAGATACACCCGTTCTCATTCGCTGCGCGCTCGCCCACGCGCAGTTTGAAACGATCCATCCCTTTCTCGATGGAAACGGACGAGTCGGGCGTTTGCTCATAACCTTTATGCTTTGTGAAGCGCAGGTGCTTGCCCAGCCATTACTCTACCTTTCCATTTTCCTCAAAGCAAATCGCCTCGAATACTATGATCGACTCATGGCCGTGCGTCAACGGGGCGATTGGGAAGGCTGGGTTAAATTTTTTCTACGTGGTGTAAGCGAAACCGCGCGGCTCGCCGCTGCAACGGGCCGCAACATCCTTGCCATGCGCGAAGAACATCGCAAGAGGTTTGATTTCGATTTCTACGTGCTGCAATTACTCGAAACGCTCATTCAACAACCACGCATCAACGTTGCAACGGCAATGAAACTTCTTCACTGCACACACACCCGCGCGAGCAAAGCCATCCAGTTATTGCAGCAAGCCGGGCTACTCAAAGAGCTCACGGGCCAAGCCCGCAACCGCGTGTTTCAGTATGAGCCGTATCTCGCTCATTTTGAAAATTAGGCTTTGTAGCCTTCAACTTAGCGTATCAACTAGCGCCCTACGCAGGCGTAAAGCTCCCCGAGCGGCTCATGCCTATCGTGCAAATAAGACGCGAAAAGCTCGTGCTCGAAACACCGAAAATGGCCGCAGTGCCAGCGGGGATTTTGAGAACGCCCATCGCCTCGTTAGCGACAGATCATGATCGGATTACTGCTGCGTTGGATTTTTTGTTTCAAGGGTATTGAGCGCGGGCGTTGCGTGAAAAGCTCATTTTTTTTAGGAGATAAAGTCTAAAAAGCGCTTGTTTTATGCCGCAGGTGTTGAGCAAAAAACTTACCGCGCCGCGCGCTTCATCGCTTCCGTAATCGCCACGGTTTCTATGCTCACATTCGTTACGCGCGAGAGCAGATCTATCACTTTTTCTTTGTAATCCGCAAAGCGGTAGGTATCAAATTTCGCGCGGATTGTGGGGTCTTTTGGCTTCTTTTCTTTGTATTGATCGAGGATCCATTCAAGCGCGCAGCGATTGCCCAACTTATACGTCCACGCCGCTGGCGGCACGCCCGTGAGCGACGTTTCGCTATCGAGCGTAATCGTGCCCAAGCTTGCGTCCGCACGTAACATCGCTTTCGGCGCTTGCCCTGCCGCGCGCGCTTTTTCATCGGGCACATCAATGCGATTTAATGCGAACGGCGCGATGGATTCATAGCCTATATGCAGCGCCATCAACTTTTCGCCCCACGCCGCCCATTGCCAAAAGTTTGGGTAAAACGGAATGCGCGGAAATTCCCGCTTCAAATTCAACGCGTATTTCTCGCGGTAAATCGGGTCGTGCAAAACCGCGTAGCAATAGTGAAAAATCGCCTCTTTCGAAATTGTGTTTTTGCTCCCTCCCCCAGCGGGGGAGGGTTGGGGTGGGGGCACGCTCCCGCCCGCATCCGCGAGCGCCATTTCAATCCCCGCCCAAACCCCTTCCAAGTTTTTAAAAATCTCATCATTCCAAAACCGCAGCACGCGAATGCCCTGCTTCGCCAGCGCGCTCGTTCGCTTCTCGTCCGCGGCTTTTCCTTCATCACTGTTGTGTTGCCCGCCGTCCAGCTCAACCGCCAGCTTTTTCTCAACGCAATAAAAATCTAAAACGTAGGGCGCAACCGGATGTTGCCGCCAAAACTTAACGCCCATTTGCTCTTTGCGCAGCATTTGCCAGAGCACTTTTTCGGCATCCGTTGGGTTGCTGCGTAGGCTTTGTGCGAACTCTTTTAAATCGGTGGGCAGTGGCTTGGGTTGGAAAAGGGGCGTTGGTGCATCAGCGTTAATTTCCCCCACCCCAACCCTCCCCCGCTGGGGGAGGGAGCCATCCGCGTAATGGGTACGGAATTGATTTAGTGCCCAGTCGGTGATGTTGTCGGTTCGCTCGCCTGATTCGCTCAGAATAAAACGTGAGAAACCAGGTGTTTTTTCTAGAAAATCTAAGCTAAAAAGTCCATGTGCTGCGAGAGCGTGAAACGGCTTCGTAGAACCAGGCCCGGTAATTGCAAGGACTGTCGCGTGTTCGCCTCCGATTTCATCGGCAGAGCCTCGTTCGTCAATAAACAGCGCTGAATCGAAAACCGAACACTTTGTGTATGGACGATATTGAATTTGTTTCAGATTATTGTGTGCAAAATCTTCGCTTTTTCCCTGCATCAATCGTCGTTTTAGATTTCTAGACCATTTAATAGATGAGCTGAATATTTCGCCGCCATGCAGTCGCTGATCTTCATAGCCCGAACCAAGAAGCTGCGCTTTCAATATCAATTGGTCGCGATCAAAGTCGGTAACCCAATCGTCGCGGTTTGTCGAAATACCCAACGAATACAACTTAAAAATCGCCTGCTCTTTCCCCGGGGTTTTCGCCGCCTTCGTCTCCTTACTCGCAATCGGTATCAGCGAATCAAAATCATTGCTCGCCAAGTTAATCCAATTGTGTGTTTTGTCCGGCGAGATTTCATCAAAGCGTACGTTGCGCATCGGTTGCCGCGAAAGAAACGAAATTTTCTCCTCCGCCGTTTCCATTTCGGGGCGGCGCGCATAGTAGATGCGAGCGGATGAGCCCAAGGCGGCCCCCGCCCTAGCCCTCCCCCGCTGGGGGAGGGAATCAGTCAATGCATTCATCTGAGCGGGTGCGCTCAATCCAGCGTTTTTTCCAGTCCCTCCCCCCAGCGGGGGGAGGTT
>JANMDS010000254.1:0-8108 GCA_031376405.1 Betaproteobacteria bacterium | reverse complement strand
GACCAGTATCGTCCCAGCCAAATCTCCCACCGACGCGGCGAACTCCTGCTCATCAGCGGTCCACACCCGGCGCGCGTTCACTGACTCGTTGCAGACTACGCCGACTACGCGACCTTCGCGGCGAATGGGGGCATCGAGCATCGAGTCAATGCCTAGTGGCATCAAATAGCCATCGCGATACTCCGAGGTACGCGGATCTGTTTTTGCGTCACTCGCAGGCAATATCCGCGCGACTTCGGCCGCTCGAAAATAGCGAGGGTAGTCCGCTGCAGCAAGGACTGTTCCGCGCGAAAGTTGTTCGTTGCCTGCACCATCGCGTTCATAAAGTGCTTCGCACACGAGTTCGCTGTGGTCAAAGTTAAATAGCCACACACCGCTGCGACTCACACCCAAGGTCGCTGCGGATTGCCGCACAACTTCTTTAAACGCCTCCGCTACATTGCCGTCAGCGGTATCAGGACTTTTCGCAAGCCTCACCAGCGCTTCGTGCTGCCCCAGGCGGCGGTGCGACGTTTGCCGTTGATCACTCACATTGATAAGCACACCACCAATGAAGTCTTCTCGAGGCGCTTTTTGACGCCGACCTCGAAACACTAACCAATGCGGATCTTTCGATTCGGAGGCGAGGCGAAATTCGATGTTGACCGGCTCATCAGTCACCCGTGCTAACTCCAGCGCGCGCCGAACCGACGTTCGGTCGGACAACGCAATGCATTCCAAAATCAGCGCAAGCGGGACTGGCTCATCCAATCGGGCAACGGGCAACGCCATCACATCATGGTGGACCGAGACAAAATTGGTGCGGGTATCCCATTCCCATACGCCCACCGCACCCGCTTCAAATGCGAACGCCGTGATCGCGGAAGCCGAATCGGTTTGTTCTCCAACCTTTGTTACATCTCGTAGCGCCCCAGAAGAATCTCGCATCGCCTAGCCTAATCCCCCGCCTTGATTGTCGTGGAACGTTATTCTCTTTCTTGGCGTTTGACAAGCCATCGAAGGCATCCGAAGGGGGCAAAATCATTCTTGACCGAACGGTCGGTAAAGAATAGAATCTAAGTATCCGAGGTAAAGAGCACGCAAAATCATGTACACGCAAGCAATGGACTCACCGGGCCAAGTTAGCCATCTCAACGCCCGCCGCGAGGACACCCTTGAACAGGAAGTATTCGATGCTGCCCTCGCCCGCGACGACAAAATCGAGCCGCGAAACTGGATGCCAGAGGCGTACAGAAAAACACTCATCCGGCAAATCTCCCAGCATGCCCATAGCGAAATCGTGGGCATGTTGCCAGAAGGCAATTGGATAACTCGGGCGCCCTCGCTCAAACGCAAAGCAATTTTGCTTGCCAAAGTGCAAGACGAAGGCGGGCATGGTTTGTATCTGTACGCCGCTGCAGAAACGCTCAATGTTTCTCGCGATGATTTAATCCAAGCGCTGCACTCGGGTAAAGCAAAATATTCTTCCATTTTCAATTACCCAACGCTGACGTGGGCCGACGTGGGTATTATTGGCTGGCTTGTCGATGGCGCGGCAATCATGAACCAAGTGCCATTGTGCCGTTGTAGCTATGGCCCGTACGCAAGGGCGATGATCCGCATTTGTAAAGAAGAGAGTTTTCACCAGCGCCAAGGTTTTGAGCTGTGCGCTACGCTTGCGCAGGGCACACCAGAGCAAAAAGCAATGTTGCAAGACGCATTGAACCGCTGGTGGTGGCCAACGGTGATGATGTTTGGGCCAAGCGATAAAGACTCCGTGCATAGCGCGCAAGCCGCATCTTGGGGTATCAAGCGCTTTACCAATGATGATCTGCGCCAGCAATTTATTGATGCGACGGTACCGCAAGCCTACTTTCTCGGGCTTACGATCCCCGATGCCAAGCTAACCTTTAACGAAGATACTAAACACTTCGATATCGGGGAAATCGACTGGGATGAATTTTGGCGCGTTGTCGGAGGCGACGGACCGTGCAATCGCGAACGGCTCGCCACGCGGGTTGATGCTTACGCAAAAGGTGCGTGGGTGCGTGAGGCAGCTAACTCGTACGCAGACAAGCAACGGGCGCGTGAGCAGAAAAAGGCAGCCTAATGGAATTGCCACTTTGGGAAGTGTTTGTTCGCAGCAAGCAAGGTTTGGATCACAAGCATGTAGGCAGCTTGCACGCGGCCGATTCGAAACAAGCAATTCAGATGGCGCGTGATGTGTATACCCGTCGGCAAGAGGGCGTGAGTATTTGGATTGTGCCGTCGCAAGCCATTACGGCCTCTGACCCAAGCGATAAAGATTCGCTATTCGACCCGATGGCCGATAAGGTGTACCGGCACCCCACGTTCTACACCATTCCCCCAGAAATTGGGCACATGTAGCCTTGAGCGCGCACCTACGATACGTATTGCAACTCGCAGATACCAACCTAGTTTGGTCGCACCGATTGAGCGAGTGGTGTGGACACGGCCCCGTTTTAGAAGAAGACATTGCACTCGCTAACATGGGTCTCGATACTTTGGGCCAAGCGCGACTTTTATACGCGCATGCATCAACCCTGGAAAATAAGGGCCGAAGTGAGGACGATTTTGCCTACTTCCGAGCAGCGCCAGAATATCTAAATTTCACCATCGCTGAACTCGCGAATGGCGATTACGCGCACACAATGGTTCGGAATTTATTTCTCGCCATGTACTTCAAATTGCTTTGGAAAGCGCAGCTCGCTTCAAGCGATGCAGTGTTAGGCGAGATCGCAGCGAAAGCGGTGAAAGAATCCACCTACCATGTTAGGCACGCAACCGATTGGGTGGTGCGCTTTGGCGATAGCACGCCCGAAGCACGGCTGCGCGTAGAGGCAGCGCTCGCCGAACTTTGGAGATTTACCACCGAATTTTTTTCGATAATTGCAGAAAATGCCCCAATTTACGCCGCAGGTATTGGTGTTAATTTGCGTGAATTGGAAGCGCAGTGGACTGAAGAGATTCACGCGGTACTTAACGAAGCCACGCTCGAAGTGCCTGCAACATCCGCGTTTCGCAGTACCGGAAAACAAGGCGTTCACAGTGAAGCCCTTTCCGTTCTGCTAGCCGAAATGCAAAGCTTAGCGCGCGCGCATCCGGGGGCAAAATGGTAGTCGTTGCGGCAACGCGCGCTGAGCAAGCGGTTTGGGATATTTTAAATACCGTTCTCGACCCGGAGTTGCCAGCTGTATCTATTGTGGAGTTAGGCATTGTTCGGGGCATTGAATTGCGAGAAGGAGAGGTAATCGTGACCATTACGCCTACTTACTCGGGCTGCCCTGCTATGGAAGCGATTCAAAACGACATTCGATTTGCGCTCAAAAGTGCCGAATTTACGCCGCAGGTATTGACGGTGTTGTCGCCAGCTTGGTCAAGCGACTGGATCGCTCCGTCTGCGCGTTCCAAACTCAGGAGCATTGGCATCGCACCGCCTGCACATTTAGCTTCGAAAATCGGTGTTCGCGTGAATCCTATGCTTGGCATTGAGTGTCCGCTCTGCGCGAGCGCAAGCATCGAAAAACTCTCAGAATTTGGCTCCACCGCGTGCAAAGCCCTTTACCGTTGCCTGGCCTGCCGCGAACCGTTTGATTACTTCAAACCGATCTGATGCTCAACTTTCACACATTGCAAGTCGCTGATGTGCGCCGCGAAACAGAAGATGGCGTTTCTATTGCGCTAAAAGTTCCCCCCGACCAAATTGCCGCGTTTCAATTTGACGCCGGCCAGTTCATTACGCTGCGAACAACGATTGGCAACGAAGAAGTCCGCCGCGCGTACTCAATCCATATTGCACCGAACGAATTTCAGCGCACTCAAACATTACGTATAGGCGTAAAGAGAGTGAACGGCGGAAAGTTTTCCAATTGGGCGAATGCGCAGCTGCGCGTAGGCGATTCGATTGAAGTACTCCCGCCCGATGGCCGATTCACGGTATCTATTGATCCATCGCAACGAAAACGCTATGTTGCGTTCGCTGGCGGCTCAGGCATTACGCCGATCCTGTCGCTGGTAGAAACCATTTTGGCAAGCGAACCGTTTGCGCAATTCGCGTTGGTGTACGGCAACCGCACCGTGTCATCGGTCATGTTTACTGAAGCCATTGAAGACATCAAAAATCGCTACCTCAGCCGGTTTCGCGTCATAAACGTTTTGTCCGATGAGATTCAAGATTCCTCTCTGTTATGTGGTTTGCTCAATCAAGAAAAATGTGCGGCACTGCTCGAAACGCTAATTCCAGCGGACGAAATTGATTGCGCGCTAATTTGTGGCCCAGAGCCTATGATGGATGCAGCCGAGGCCGCGCTGCTTGCCGCCGGGGTCGCAAGGGCAAATATTCTGATTGAGCGCTTTGGTGTGCCGATGCCTGCGTCCAGTGCAGCACCAGCCGCCGTGCAAAACGAAAGTGCCACGCGGTTGACCATCGTGGCCGATGGCAAACAGCGCCGAGTGCCGTTGCGCAACGGACAAGCCGTGCTGGATGCAGGGCTCGCGGCGGGGTTCCCGCTTCCATACGCGTGCAAAGCGGGCGTTTGCTGCACATGCAAGGCCAAAGTCATTGCGGGAAAGGTGACGATGACTCGCAATTTCACGCTCACTGCCGCAGAGGAGGCACAAGGCTTTGTCCTCACCTGTCAAGCGCAATGTCAGAGCGCGGACGTTACCATCTCCTACGACGAACGATAGCCTCACGTGCGCTCATCTGGCTTATCATTCGCCTATGCCACGCGGAAAAGCCCACTCTCACGATCTGCAGCGCGACACGATATTAAACGCGTCCGCTGAAATTTTCGCTGAGCTGGGCTATGCCAGCGCAACGATGCAACAAATTGCAGCCCGGTGCGGTGTTTCGAAGAGTTTGCTTTACCATTATTACTCGAGCAAAGATGCGATTCTGTTTGATCTGTTGAATCACTACACGATGCGCTTACTCGAAATCGTGCGCGCCGTAGACCAACTGAATTTCTCACCGCGCTTAAAGTTAGACGAGCTTATCCGCCGCTTCGTTTTCGAATATGAACACTCCCGGTCGCGCCACACCGTATTGCTGCGCGACGTGCGCTTTTTGCCCGCTGAACAGTGTGCGCGGGTAATCAACGCACAACGAGAAATGGTAGACGCCTACGCCGCGAACATCGCTGCGGCTCAAAACATATCCCCCGCGCGGGCCAAGGCCTTGGCGATGGCCTTGTTTGGCATGATCAATTGGACGTTCACTTGGCTTCGGCCAGCGGGTGAGTTGTCTTACGCACAATTCGCGGAAACCGTGGTCGCGTTCATGGCCGGCGGGCTTGAGCCAGCCGCACACGCGATCAAAACAAACTTAACGTCCAAAGGAACCTCTAAATGACCAATGTAATTCTCACTGAAACACGCGGGCGGGTCGCATTGATCCGTTTAAACCGCGTTGATAAATTAAATGCGTTAAATGATGCATTGGCCGATGCGATTGGCAGCGCACTACAAAAATTTGATCTTGATTCGTCCATCCACGTCATCGTAATTACCGGCATTGAAAAAGCATTCGCTGCCGGTGCCGACATCGCGGCGATGACGGACTATGACTACGCCAAGGTGTACAACGAAAATTTCATCACCCGCAATTGGGAGACGGCACGCCACATTCGCAAACCCATAATCG
This sequence comes from Betaproteobacteria bacterium, assembly GCA_031376405.1. Taxonomy (GTDB): domain Bacteria; phylum Pseudomonadota; class Gammaproteobacteria; order Burkholderiales; family Casimicrobiaceae; genus JANMDS01. Next base: position 2,464 of record JANMDS010000254.1, on the reverse strand, counting down.
CTGCAGTAAGCGGCTACGCTCTTGGCGGCGGCTGCGAATTAGCGATGATGTGCGACATGATTTTTGCTGCGGACAACGCAAAATTTGGGCAACCAGAAATCACCATCGGAACCATCCCCGGTATGGGCGGCACCCAGCGTTTACCGCGCGCAGTAGGCAAAGCAAAAGCCATGGATTGGTGCTTAACGGGGCGGGTAATTGATGCCCACGAAGCCTACGCTTCGGGGTTGGTTGCGCGGGTGATCCCCGCTGCGCAATTGCTCGACGAGACGATGGCCGCAGCAGAAAAGATCGCCTCCTATTCGCTCCCCATTGTGTTGAAGATAAAAGAATCCATCAATCAAGCTTACGAAACCACACTGGCAACCGGGCTCACATTCGAGCGTCGCGAATTCCACTCCACGTTCGCAACCGATGATCGCCGCGAAGGTATGAGCGCATTCGTTGCAAAACGCAAACCTACATTTAAAAACAGATAGCTATGCAACGATTTACGACCATCTCCGATTCGCTCACCGTGAGCGACCAAATTACCGCCGCGGACGTAGCAGCGCTCGCCACCCAGGGCGTGAGAATTATCATCTGCAACCGACCAGACCACGAAGAAACTGGGCAGCCTGAAAACACCGCGCTTAAAGCGACGGCCAGTGCTTTAGGCATCGCCTTCATTGAGCAACCGGTAAGCTTTTCCACGATTCAACCGCACGATGGATTGGCTTTCGCCCAGCATGTTTCGAGCGCCGAAGGTAAGGTCCATGCGTTTTGCCGCACGGGGCGTCGGTGCGTTGCGCTTTGGACGTTAGCAAATGTAAGAGCGCTCGGTACGCACGGCGTGCTCGAAAAAGCAGCCAGCCTAGGCGAAGATTTGCGTGGCCTCGCGCCGATGCTCTCCGAGTTGGAATCACAATAAATGGCCGCACCACTGGCGCACATCACTGTACTCGATCTCACGCGCATTTTGGCAGGCCCATGGTGTACGCAACTATTAGCGGATCTCGGTGCAAACGTAGTCAAAATCGAGCATCCAGAACACGGCGACGATACCCGCACCTGGGGTCCGCCATTTGTGAAAGATGTCGCAGGTAACGACACCTCGGACTCCGCTTACGGCACTTGCTGCAATCGGGGTAAGGATTCGGTGTGCATCGATTTCACGACTGCAGAAGGCAGCGCTTTGGTGCGCTCGCTCGCAGAATTAGCGGATGTGATCGTTGAGAACTTCAAGGTCGGTGGTTTGAAGAAATACGGGCTCGATTGCGATAGCTTGCGGGCACTCAATCCATCCCTTATTTACTGCTCGATCACCGGTTTCGGCCAAACCGGACCGTACGCGGAGCGCGCCGGCTACGACTACATTACGCAAGGCATGGGTGGGCTCATGAGCGTAACCGGAGAGGCGGACGACCAACCTGGGGGTGGGCCCCAAAAAGTGGGCGTGGCCGTTACCGATTTATTCACAGGGCTGTACGCGGCAAATGCCATTCAAGCGGCGCTCATTCACCGTGAGCGTACAGGCGCGGGCCAACACATTGATTTGGCGTTGCTCGATACATCCGTGGCGATTATGGCCAACATGAACCAAAATTTTTTGGTGAGCGGCAAAGTACCAGGGCGCATGGGCAACGCGCATCAAAACATCGTGCCATATCAGGTGTTCGCCTGCGCCGATGGTCACTTAATTTTGGGTGTGGGTAACGACCGTCAATTCAAAGCATTTTGTGAAGAAGCGGGCGAGCCGCATTGGGCGCTCGATGAACGCTTCACAACGAACGCCGGGCGAGTGCGCAATCGAGCAGTTCTTGTACCGGAGCTCGCACGCATGGTGCGCGCGCGGTCGCAGCGGGCGTGGATCGATGCGTTGGAAACGGTGCATGTTCCTTGCGGTCCGATCAACACCGTCGATCAAGTATTCGCCGACCCTCAAGTTATCCACCGCAATCTGCGGGTGGACATCCCGCATGCGAACGCAGGCACTTTGCCCACTGTGCGCCAACCCATTTTATTTTCGGACTCGACACTAACGTACCAAAAAGGTGTGCCTATACTGGGTGAACATACCGACGCTATTTTGGCGACTACATTGAACATTTCCGCCACCGACATTGCTGCATTACGCAGCAAAAAAATCATTCGCTAACATGAATCCCGCTGCTAACTTCGTAGTTGTTTTTCGAGCGACGGCGCGCGACTTGGATGCCGAATATTCGACGACGGCTGCGTACCTTCGCGATCGCGCGCTCAGTGAGTTTGGTTGCTTAGAATTTGAAGCGGTGAACGAGAACGGCAAAGAAGTGGCGCTTTCTTATTGGGCAAACTTAGATGATATTCAGCGCTGGAAAGCATTAGCCGAACACCTACAAGCGCAAGCAAAGGGGCGATCCCTTTGGTATGAATCGTACAGCGTGGAGATTGCGCAGATTGTGCGCCGGTATGAGCACATTTCATAAATACCTGCGGCGCAGAA
>JANMDS010000048.1:0-17708 GCA_031376405.1 Betaproteobacteria bacterium | reverse complement strand
GTCGTATCCGATGCGCCCGCTCCATCCATACGGCGTGAGCAAGTTGGCCACGGAAGCGCTTGCCATTCAGTATTTTGAAAACGACAAAATTCCGGCGGTTTGTGCACGTATTTTCAACACCACGGGTCCACGCAAACGGGGCGATGTGTGTGCGGACTTTACGCGCCGCCTTGTGGCCGCCGAGCGGGGCATTGGTCCGAAAGAGTTACGCGTGGGCAACCTTACAACGCTGCGTGCGCTCACCGACGTGCGCGATTTGATGACGGCACTTATTTTGCTCGCAGAGAAAGGGCGTGCGGGCCAAGCCTACAACATCAGCGGTGCGAAGACGTATCAAATGTCCACCGTGTTAGATACCGTGCTCTCACACCGCAAAGTGGAAGTAAACGTCGTGCAAGCGCCGGAGTTGATGCGCCCTTCCGATGAGCCAGTTATTTTCGGCAACTCGGGCAAGCTCGTGACCGATACAGGCTGGAAGCAAAACGTGACGCTGGATCAAACCTTATCTGACATGTTGGCTTACTGGCGAAAGAGTGAAGATGGCGCGCTCGCTTGATATTGTTTTTATTTGCCATAAGCTTCCCTATCCGCCGCATAAAGGTTTTCAGGTCAAGCCCTTTCACATGATGAAAGGCTTGGCCCGGCGTGGGCACAAAGTGCATTTGGTGTGCCCGGCTACGGCTTCCTCTGCGGAGATTGAAATCGCGCGCGTAGAGATGCAGAAAATCTGCGCTACGGTGACCATCGTGCCGCTCTCGCCTTGGGAGTCACGTATCAACGCAGGCCTAGCGCTGATCAATCCGTGGGGGGCTTCGCTCTCGGTGAAATATTTCGCCACCCATGCGTTATCGAAAGCGGTGGCGAGCGTCATCGCGGCCCACCCGATTGCGGGGTTTATGTTGTATTCCTCCACGACCGCGCAGTATGTGCCGCCCGAATTTCGCAAGCGCTGCTTGATTGATATGGGCGACGTCGATTCAGCTAAGTGGAGCGAGCTTTCTGGCAAAACGGATTTCCCGATGTCGTGGGTGTACCGCGTGGAAGGCAAGCGCCTCTACCAATACGAGCATTGGGTTGTGGAGAATTTTGGGCTTACCAATTTGGCCACGCCTGCGGAGTGTGAGCTGCTAAAAGAGCTCTCGCCCGCCGCTAAAAAAAACCAATTGTTTTCCACACCCAACGGCACAGACACCACGAAATTCACCCCTGGCGATTTCGCAACGCTCGATAAACCGCACATCCCAGAAAGCGAAACCCGCTTTTTTGCAGGCGATTGCGTGCCCATCGTGTTCACCGGCGCGATGGACTACGATCCGAACGTAGAGGCGGTAGCATTTTTTGCCAAGGATGTGATGCCGCTGTTGCGGGCACGCATTCCAAACGTACGCTTTTTAATTGTGGGCGGACACCCGAAACCGGAAGTGAAAGCCCTTGATAACGGCATCGATGTGTTGGTCACCGGCTACGTGAAAGACGCGCCGCCGTACATGCGCTATGCCCGCGTAGTAGTCGTGCCGCTGCGTCTCGCGCGGGGAATTCAAAACAAAGCCATTGAGGCGATGGCCTGCGGCAGCCCGCTGGTTTGCACCTCGCTTGCGGCGAAAGGCGTAGCAGGTTTACACAATGTGAACATGCTCGTGGGCGATTCCGCGCAAGAAATTGCCGGTCACGTCATTGCAATCGTTGCGCAACCCGAACTCGCCGCTCGGCTCGCGCGCGATGCCCGCGAAACAGTGCTCAAGAAATACGAGTGGACACCGATTATTGATGAGTTGGTGACGCGGCTTGAAGGTTTGATCGAACAGAAAACCTAGATATCTGCGGCGTAAAAAGGGCACTATTTGGGGATTATCTCCTTCGAAAAGTGCCTTTTTTTTTATGCATTGGTTGGTGTCAAGATTTCACATACTCACCGCGCTGGGGCAACCAACGATCTAAATGCGCTTGCGCATTAAACGCAGGATCATTTTCTAACTGCGCTGCCGCCTCGCGCACCTGTTCGACCAAGCCCATATCCTCTTCCAAATTCGCGTAGCGCAGGCCGGGTACGCCAGATTGCCGTGGGCCGAGCAATTCGCCTGGGCCACGAATGCGCAAATCCTCGCGTGCAATTTCGAAGCCATCGGTGTGCTCGTAAATTACTTTTAAGCGCGCCTTGGCCGTGTCGGATAATTTTTCGCCGTAGAGCAACACGCAAGTGGCGGCCTCGCTACCCCGCCCCACCCGCCCGCGAAGTTGATGCAATTGCGAGAGACCAAAACGCTCGGCGTGCTCAATCACAATCCAATTCGCGTTCGGTACGTCCACGCCCACTTCAATCACCGTTGTGGCCACAAGCAGTTGAATATCGCGGGCGATAAAAGCTTGCATGATCTGAGCTTTTTCATCAGACTTCATGCGCCCGTGCAGTAAACCAATTTTGGTCTCGGGCAACGCTGCTTGCATGTCTTCGTACGTTTGCGTGGCGTTGACTAAATCTAACTTTTCGCTTTCTTCAACAAGCGGGCACACCCAAAATACTTGCGTACCCGCCGCGCAAATTTGCCCGACACGCGTTACGATTTCATCCCGTCGCGAAACACTGACCAATTTGGTCGCGATAGGTTGGCGGCCTTTGGGCAATTCGTTCAGCGTGCTCACATCGAGATCGGCGTAGTACGTCATGGCAAGCGAGCGCGGAATCGGCGTGGCGCTCATCATGAGTTGGTGAGGGACGTGTGCTTGTTCCCCTCCCCCTCGGGAGGAGGGAAGCAGATGCGCAGGTGCAACGCCGCTCGGATCGGAAACAACTTGATTGCGCGCGCGCAATTGCACCCGTTGCATCACACCAAATCGATGCTGCTCATCCACAATCGCCAAACCAAGCTTAGGCATGTGCACTTTTTTTTGAAACAGCGCATGCGTGCCCACAATAATTTGCCCCGCACCACTTGCACACGCCTCGCGCGCCGCACGCGCTTGCGCGGCGGGCAAACTGCCAGTGAGCCACACGACGCGCACCGGCAAGCCTTGCAGCCAGTAAATGAGCTTACGAAAATGTTGCTCGGCCAATATTTCTGTTGGGGCCATGAAGGCGGCTTGGTAACCGGCTTCTACTGCGGTGAGCGCTGCAATCGCAGCGACGATGGTTTTCCCTGAGCCAACGTCGCCTTGCAACAAACGTTGCATCGGTGCGATTTTTTTGAGATCACGCACAATCTCCTCCGCTGCAGTGCGCTGCGCGGCGGTGAGCGTAAAACCCGCGCGGCCAAGCAATTGCTTCACCAACGCACCGTTCCCGCGCAGCTGCCGGGCCACTTCGCTTTCTTTTTCTAAACGCGCCCGTTTGAGCGCAATCTGTTGTGCGAGCAGTTCATCGAACTTGATGCGCTGCCACGCAGCATGCGTGCGCGCTTCCAGTGCATAAAGGGAATCTTCCGGTGTAGGCGCGTGCAAAGTGCGCACCGATTTCTCGAAGGAAAGCAGTGAAAAAGCCCTAATTTGCGCCGCAGGTAACGTCTCTTTTAAATAATCCGAAACCTTCAATGCGCGAGCCAGCATCGTGCGCCAAGCGCTTTGTGCGAGGCCATTTAGCGTCGGGTAAATCGGCGTGAGGGCTTCGCTTACCGCATCGCCCTCGTCCACGCGCTTCACCGTGGGGTGCACGATTTCTAAGCCATGAAAGCCATCGCGCACATCGCCGTACACCCGCACCCGCGTACCGATTTTGAGCTGTACTTGCGTGCTTGGATAAAAGTGAAAAAACCGCAGCGTAAGCCCAGCAATCCCTTCACTAATATGGGCGATCAATTGCCGGCGCGGTTTGAACTTCACCTCACACGCATCCACCACACCTTCACACAACCATGCTTGTGCGGGCGTGATTGCGCAGAGCGGGGTGAGCCGCGTTTGGTCTTCGTAGCGCAGCGGAAAATGCAAGAGCAAATCTTGCGGCGCAACGATGCCTAATTTCGCAAGCTTGGGCGCAAGCGAAGGCGGAATGAGTGGGCGGTCGGTCACCTAAAACGGGTTTAGAGCGCGAGAATACCTTCGACTTCAAACACCGCGCCTTTGGGCAACGCAGACACTTGCACGGTGGAGCGCGCTGGGTAGGGCTCTTTGAAGCGGGCTTGCATGATGGTGTTCACTGTTTGAAAATCTTTTAAATCCGTGAGGAAAAGTGTGAGCTTGGCAAAAGGCGGCTCGGCAATATTGTTCATGGGCCCCATGGCAGCTTTGGCAACGGCAAATAAATTATCGAATGCTTGATTGGTTTGAGCTTCGATACCCTCTTTGAGCGTACCCGTTTTCGGATCAAGCCCGATTTGGCCGGAGAGATAAATCGTGCCTAAACCGCTGGTGCGGATGCCTTGCGAATACGGGCCGAGCGCGGCGGGCGCGTCCTCAGTGTGGACGCGACGAATATTTTGCAGCATAACGAAACCTCTTCATTGAACACTAACGTAGGGTTAGTTTAGGCGGTTCGCTTTTGTTACGGGTAAAACTTTGCTTAGATGAACATCCGACCCACAACCGACAACAGCGCGACGCTCATCGCTACACCTGAAACGCCAGCGAGCGAATGTTGAATGTTGTTGCGTGTTTCGCTCGGCGCATCGGCTACGCGCAGGCTATAAAAGCCCACCATTGCAACGGCGGTAAGAGCGATGTTTGCGGCTAGGAAGAGGTCTAATGCGTTCATGGTGGGTTTCCTTTTTTCGGTCATTTCGTTGCGATGAATGAACTTTAAGGGAAGCCTTTGCACCTGAAAAGTGGATTGCGACGAACTGCACTGAACGTGGCGCGAAGTGCCGTTTTCGCGGATAAATTGGGCTTGCAAAACACAAAACCTGCGGCGTAAAAACGGCATTCTTCAGGAGATATCCCCTCAAAACCGCCGTTTTTACGCCGCAGGTAGTGGGTTCGTTTGAACTACACCAAGCCTAACTTCTGCGCCAAGCCGATGCGCTGCAATTTGCCCGTCGCCCCTTTTGGTATTTCATCCATAAACAACACTTTGCGGGGCACTTTAAAGTCTGCCAAGCGCGCGGAGAGAAAGTCGCGCAATTCGCGTTCGGTAAGCGCTGCGCCTTCTTTGAGTACCACGCATGCGGCCACATCTTCACCCAACTTCTCGTGCGGCATGGCGAAGGTGACCACTTGCGCCACGGCAGGGTGGTCCATGATCACCTCATCGACTTCGCGCGGGGATACTTTTTCGCCACCGCGATTGATAATTTCTTTTAACCGCCCAGTAATGGACAAGTACCCTTCCCCATCCATCATGCCCTGATCGCCGGTACGGAACCAGCCGTGCGTGAACGCTTCAGCATTGGCTTTAGGGTTGTTGTCGTAACCCGCGGTGACATTCGGCCCACGAATCACGATCTCGCCGGGTTCTCCAGCGCTGAGTAATACGCCGCTTTCGTCCATGATTGCCACTTCCGGCCCTGCCGCTTTGCCGACCGTGCCTGGCTTGCGCGTGGCCGGTGGCAGCGGATTGCTGGACATTTGGTGCGCAGCCTCGGTCATGCCGTAGCTTTCAATCAGCGGCGCGTTGAACATCGCTTCAATTTCCGCGATCACTTGTGGCGGTATTGACGAGGAGGATGAGCGGATAAAGCGCAGTGGATTCGCTTCGATGATCGCTTTGTTTTGTGGCGCACGGGCAAGAATGGTTTGGTGCATTGTGGGCACAGCGGTGTACCACGAGGGCTTCACTTCCGCCATCCAACTAAAAAACTTAAGCGCATTAAAACCGGGCGTGCAATGAATGTGGCTGCCTGCAGAAAGCGGGGTAATCACCCCTGCAATCAAGCCGTGAATGTGAAAAAGCGGCATGATGTTTAGGCCGCGGTCTTTTGTGCTCAAGGCAAGCGTTGTGGAAATGTGCGATGCCGAAGCGCACACATTTTTCTGCGCGAGGGGTACGATTTTGGGGCGCGATGTTGTACCCGAAGTATGTAGCACGAGCGCAAAATCATCTGGTTGTGCCGCACCGGTTTGCGCTGCAATCCCGCAACTTTGTTCCGCAGAAAGCGTGAACGCGCCCGCCGCCGATTGTGCGGATAACTCCACCACATTGATGCCTAATTTTTTCGCTACGGCTACTGCGGGCGAAGCGCTGCCTTTTTCAACGATGAGCGCTTTGGCATTCAAATCGGAAAGGTAGAACTCAAACTCATCCGCGCGATAGGCCGGGTTTAGCGGGCACGCGGTTGCGCCCGCGCCGACGGCCACAAATGCGGTGGCCATATCCGGCCCGTTGGCAAGCACAATCCCTACGCGGTCGCCACGGCCAATTCCCATCGCGTTTAATGCGGCGATCGTGTTGACCACTTGCGCTTGCAGCGCGCCGTAGGTTAACGGCGTACGCTCGAATGCGGTGATGGCGATGGCTGCTGCCGGTTGGGCATTTACGAGGGCTGCGAATGTAGAAAATGCGGTAGAAAAAGCGGTCATGCGAAATCCTAAATTGGAGAAATGGTGAGCTTGCCTTTTTGCTGACTCAGCGAGCGTTGTAAAAGTGAAGCCAGTGCGTAGACCTGTTCAATCGTGGGGGTGGGTGTTTGCGTGATGTGACCGAGCTCGATTACGCTCTTTACTAGCGCATCGAGCTCTAACTGCCGACCCAACTCGACATCTTGCAGCATAGAAGTTTTGTGTTGCCCCACCGCTTGCGCGCCGTTGATGCGCTTTTCCACATCTACTTTAAATTTCACGCCGAGCTTTTCGCCGATCGTTTGTGCCTCAAGCATCATCGCTTTTGCCAGCGCGCGCGTGGGCTCGAAGGTGCAAATGTCTTCCAGCGTCGCGTGCGTGAGGGCGCTGATGGGGTTGAAGGATAGATTGCCCCAGAGCTTTAGCCAAATTTCGGATCGAATGTCAGACAAGGTTGGGGTTTTAAACCCAGCAGCGCGAAACACATCGGCCAGCGCGCGTATGCGCGGCGTTTCCGCCCCATCCAATTCGCCCAAGGAAAAGCGGTTGCCTTCGATCTGTTGAATCACACCTGGCGCGGTAATTTCACACGCTGGATATACGATGCAGCCAATGGTGCGTGCAACCGGTAGGTGGCGAGAAATTACGCCCCCAGGATCAACCGCCTCAACCCGCTGCCCATCATATGCGCCACCGTGCTTATTGAAATACCACCACGGAATACCGTTTTGCGTGGTGATGATGAGCGTTTCAGGACCAATAACGGCCGCTAACGATTCCGCGACTGGCGCTACTTGGTGGGCCTTCATGCCCAAAATTACGACATCTTGCACGGGCAAATCCGCGATACGATCTGTCGCAGTCATCTGTTGCGTCAGCCGTCCGCCGGTATCGTGCACGAGCGTCATGCCGTTAGCGCGTACTGCCGCCAAATTAGCGCCGCGAATTACAACGCTTACGTTTTGCCCGCTTGCAGCCAACTTCACTGCCAGAAATCCACCGATGGCGCCAGCGCCTACTACGCAAATATTCATAGTTCAATTTTTACTGCGGCGTAACCCGCGTCATGGCCTCATTTTCGCTTGTTTTTGGCAACTGTTCGTGGCCTGATGCCACATATTGAAGCGCGGAGCTTAAAAACTGCGGTGCGTAACAGCATAACGTGGGAAAATGTTCGGTTGCTCACTGCATGTCCCCGTTTGTCTATGCTTCAAGAGAATCTCCCCCCCTCGCGTTTAACCCACCATACCCCGCGCTCGCTCTCCGCGCTGCTTTCGCGCTGGGCAGACCGCATTACCGTTGAGCGCGGGATACGCTACGCAAAAGATGGCATGGCAAAAGTAGGTGCCGCTACATGGGAAGACAACCACAAGCTTACCTTGAACGGCACTGTGCAAGGCTCCGAGGCGCACGCCTACGCCACGGTGCTCACACTCTATCCGCACGAGGAAGATTGGGGCGACATTGTGGGCAACTGCACCTGTCCAGTGGCCTACGATTGCAAACATGCCGTCGCCCTTGTGTGGGCGTGGGCTACGAACACCCATTTGCTTCGCGATTTCGCCAACGATAACGCGCCCCGCGAAGAGCCCGCGCACATCGCACGCAAACGCTATTTGCCGAGCACGGTGGACCAATGGCTGCGCACCACGTATGAGCAACAAGATGGCGATGGTGCTGATGCAACCCATACCGCCAAGGTTTCGAGTGACCGGCTCGCGTATTTGATTACGATCGACGGCAAGCTCGCCGCTGCAAAATCACGTACCGGGCGCGGAGGCGAAGTTAAACGCGTTCCGCAATCGGCCTCGCTCGCGTGGATCCGCCACGATCACGCCCGCCCTGCTTACGTGCATGAAGAAGATGAGCCGATTTTGCGGCTCATGGAAAGCGCGCAAGAACGCGGCGAATTCGCACCGCAAGTGCGGCTTATTGGCTTGATTGGCTACCAACTGCTTAACATGGCTGTAGCTACGGGGCGTGTGTGGGTTGAAACCGACGATAAAGCCGGCCTGCTCGGTGCGCCCCTTGCGCTTACAGAAGCCCGCGACGCAACGCTGCATTGGCTACGCGATACGAGCGATGATGCCTTTCGCCTGCGCGCCGTGCTCACTGGCAACAAGGCCGGTTGTTCGCTCTTAGCGACCACGCCCACGCTTGCGATTGACGCGGCGAACGCCCAAATCGTGCCCATTAGATGCCCACTTTCGGTGTCAACGCTGGAGCGCTTGCTCGCTCTGCCACCGCTGACCAATACCGATATCGATGCCTGGCGCTTTGTAGTAGATGCCTGGAAATCACTGCCCGATGCTGCGCACATTCCCCCGCCGCCCATTTCGTTTGAACCGCTGCCTCAGCCGCAAGGAATACTGCGCTTTGCACTCGTAGAAGTATCGGTCACCCAAGGCTGGGGCAAGCACGCCCGCGAAACCCAGATCATCGCGCCCGCCGTGGAGTTCACGGTGCTCTACCCCGATGGTCGACGCGTACCCGTGAACACCAGCGATAGCGCGGCACCGATGGAAGATGAGTTACACGAAGATAAAGTCATTGGCACACGCGTGCGTAATTTGCGGGCCGAGCGCACCTGGGCGCTGCGCTTGCCGCAGCGCTTGCTGCCGCTGATGGACGTTGAGCCCGCGGTGCGCTTCGCGATGTCCGCACCGGCGCGTAGCTCGCTCTTCGCGCTGCAGCGGCACGCCTGGTCTACCGATGGACCACGGGTGTTGGCCGATGCCCAGGCTGGTGGGTTTACGTTAGAAATCGAGCCTGGCTTTCCGCTCACGCTTGAAGATATTCCTGAGCCTGAGTTAGAGCTCATTCCAGCTGCCCAGCAAGGCTGGTATCGATTCGCATTAGGCGTACAAGTGGGCGGGCAGCGGGTGGATTTAGCACCGGCGTTTGCGCGCGTGATCGCCGCGCAACGGGACCCCGAGGCGTGGCTTGAAGCCTTACAAGAAGGCGACAAAGTATTGCTCTCACTCGACGATGGCCGCGTCGTGCGGCTCGATGGCGGGCGCGTTCGGGCCATGTTGCAGCCGGTGCTCGCGTGGTTTCAGGGTGGGGTGGTAGATGAAATTTCTGGCCTGCAAGCGGCCTTGTTGCCCGGGCAAGTGCAGTATCGCGGGCGCGACTCAAGCGTGTGGAGCGCGCTGCGCGAAAAGCTCCAAGCCGGTGCCGCGCTGCAAGCCGTTGCGCCTGCCGCAGGCTTCAACGCGCAACTGCGCCCCTACCAATTAAGCGGCCTCGCCTGGTTGCATCATTTGCATGATTTGAAAATGGGCGCGGTGTTGGCCGACGATATGGGTTTGGGGAAAACCGTGCAAACGCTCGCCCACTTGCATCGCTCCCACGGCGTGAACGCGCAGAACAAACCAAGCCTAATCATCGCGCCGACTTCCGTGGTGTCGAACTGGCGGGCCGAGGCCGAGCGTTTCGCACCGTCCCTGCGGCTGCACATTCACCAAGGTAAATCCCGGGCGCTCACCAAACGCGAGCTTGATAAATCGGATGTGGTCATTACAAGCTACCCGATTTTGCAGCGCGATGAAGCCACGTTCGCCAAGCTAGAGTGGAACGTTGTGGTGTTCGATGAAGCTCAAACGCTTAAAAATCCTCGTGCAAAAACTTATCAAGCTGCGCAAGCCATCACCGCGCAACAGCGTCTCGCGCTCACCGGCACGCCGATGGAAAATCATTTGGGCGAACTCTGGTCGCTCTTCAATGTGCTCAATCCTGGTTTGCTCTCCGATTTAGAAACGTTTAACCGCCATTTCCGCCACCGCATCGAGCAAAACAGCGACAACGACCGCATGAACGTGCTGCGCTCGCGGGTGCGCCCGTTCCTGCTGCGGCGCACCCGCGATGAAGTTTTGAAAGAGTTGCCGGCTAAAACCGAGGCGATTCGCTGGATTGAGTTCGAACCGCCGCAAGCCGATGTGTACGAAAGCTTGCGCACGGCCATTCACGACGATGTGCGCAAAGCCATCGACCGCAAAGGGTTGAAGCAAAGCACCATTCACATTCTCGACGCGCTGTTGAAGTTGCGGCAAGTGTGTTGCGACCCGCGTTTAGTGAAGTTACCGGACGTTACGCAAACCATCAATGCACCCTCGGCCAAGCTCGATTGGTTGATCGAGCACGTACCGATTTTGGTGGAAGAAGGCCGCCGCGTGCTCATCTTCTCGCAGTTCACCAGCATGCTTGCCATCATCGAAGCGCAAATTAACGAAGCCGGAATCGAAACCGTAATTTTGACCGGCGACACCAAAGACCGTGACACCCCAATCGCCCGCTTCCAAGCAGGCGAAGTGCCGGTGTTTTTGCTAAGCTTAAAAGCCGGTGGCGTGGGGCTCAACCTCACCGCAGCAGACACCGTCATCCACTACGATCCGTGGTGGAACCCCGCCGTGGAAGCCCAAGCCACCGCCCGCGCCCACCGCATTGGGCAAGATAAGCCCGTGTTCGTATACAAGCTCATCGCGCGGGGCACGCTCGAAGAGCGCATGCTGAAATTGATTGAGCGCAAACAACAATTAGCCGAAGCCTTGCTTGCTGGTGGCAGCGCCGCACTCACCGGCATAACCGCGAACGATGTGGATGATTTGTTATCGCCGATGGAGATGTTGGTGGCGGAAAAAACATCACTTTGACAAAATAGTGCATTAAAACCGCGTAATTGAACGTCCATGTATAGTGAGTTTGTCGTCGCCGTTGGTTCGTTTGAAGGTTTTGTTCTTTTTTAGATTAGGCTGTATTTATTTTTTGACCCACAAAATAAGCGGCCAACTATCGGCTGGGTTTACGAGCCCTAAGGTTTTGTAGCCCTTTACTTCTACCCATCGACTTTGAAAGTTGCCTCATGTCCATCACCCGCCGTCGCCTTCTTGCCACTTCATTAAACATCTCCGCGATAAGCCTTGGTTGCGCAATCGCGCCGAAATGGGCAGGCGCGAACGATTCAAATTGGAAAGAGATTGAGCGCGTCGCTCGCGGCCAACGAGTGCTGTTTAACGCATGGGGCGGGAGCAGCAATGTGAACGCCTATTTGCAGTGGGTTGCGGGCGAGATGGAGCGTAGTCACGGCATACGGCTTGAGCACGTTAAGGTAACGGATACCGTCGATGTGGTCCGGCGCGTGCGCACCGAAAAGGCGGCGGGCAAATCCACCAACGGCTCAGTAGATCTTGTCTGGATCAATGGCGAAAACTTCCTCGCCATGAAGCGCGAACAATTGTTGGCCGCGCCTTGGGTCGACTCCCTACCGAATGGCAAGTATGTGGATTGGGAGGGAAAACCCACAACCCGCTTGGATTTCGCCGAGCCGGTATCTGGGTTAGAGGCGCCGTGGGGAATGGCGCAGTTCACGCTCTACGCGGATCGAGTCAAGGTGGCCAATCCCCCACGATCAACCGAGCAGTTGCTCGCGTTTGCACGGGCAAATCCGGGGCGTTTCTCCTACCCCAAACCGCCGAATTTTCACGGCACAACATTTTTGAAACAAACCCTCTTAGATTTGCTTCCGACTTCCCAGCGCGCAATACTCTACCGGCCTTACGATGCAGGGCAATTTGAAACCACCACGCTTGCGTTGTGGGCGCATCTCGATGAGTTGCACCCACATTTGTGGCGCAGTGGGAAACAGTTTCCGGCCAATGCAGGCGCGATGCGGCAACAATTGCTCGACGGTGAACTCTTGCTAAGTTTTACTTTTAATCCTAATGAAGTGGCGAACGAAGTGAGCGCCGGGCGCATGCCCGACACCGTCGTGAGCTACCAGTTCGATAGCGGTACGATCGGCAACACGCACTTTGTCGCCATCGCGTTCAATAGCGCAGCCAAAGAGGCTGCGCAAGTTGTCGCAAATTTCCTGATCTCGCCCGTTGCGCAGTCGCGCAAGGCAGATTTAAAAATTTGGGGCGACCCAAGTGTATTGGCGCCAAGCAAGCTTATGGCCAGCGATGCAGCACTCTTTAACGCCGGTCGCGCCACTGGGCAGGTAGAGCGCTTTGCCCCGGTTATTCCGGAGCCACACGGAAGCTGGGTTGACCCTATCGAAAAAGAGTGGGCGCGTCGGTACGGCGCGTAAAGCTGCTTTGAGCTGGGCCGTCGTACCGATCGCGCTGATCGTGCCTGTTGGTGGCGCGCTCGTCGCACTCGTTGGTTTCGCGCTCATGCAAGCGGCTAACGCGACGGCCTGGCGCGCGCTCTTCGAGGCGCACTGGCTATTGCAGTCCGTTGTGATGACGCTGTGGACCGGGCTTGCGGCTACCCTGTGCTCGTGGTCGGTGTGTGCATGGCTGCTGTCACGCGCGTTCGGTAGCGTGTGGTGGCCAGCGTTGGTAAGGCGTCTTGGCACCTTACTCGCCCTGCCGCACGCCGGGTTCGCAATCGGTTTCGTGTTTTTGGTCGCCCCGAGCGGCTGGATTTTGCGTGCAATCTCACCGTGGTTAACGGGATTTAATCAACCGCCGCACGTAGCGAGCTCGCAAGATGAATTTGGACTAGGCTTGATCGCTGTGCTCACGCTCAAAGAGGTGCCGTTTTTGTTGTGGTGCGCCGCCTCGCAATTGCAGCGCGACGATGCCGGCGCGCTGCTTTTGAAGCAAACGCATGCAGCGTCTAGCTTAGGCTACAGCAGCACGAAAAGCTTTTGGACCGTTGTGTGGCCGCAGCTGCGTTTACGCCTACGCTGGCCACTTTTTGCAGTGCTGAGCTACAACCTCACCGTGGTCGATGCGGCGCTCATCGCCGGGCCCAGCACACCCGCCACGATGTCCGTTCGCGCTTGGCAGTGGCTGCAAGACGCCGCCGAAGAAGCCAACGCAATCGGTGCGGTCGCAGCCTGGTCGCTCGCGTTCGTGGTGGCGCTCGCGACCTGCGCGGCGGCGCTGTGGCTCTGCGCAAAGCGAGATTACGCGCAAGACGGCGACCGCGGAAGCGAGCGCTGGGCTTCCATCTTCTACAGCATCGTGCGGGCGTTGTGGTGCTTCATCTGCGCAATGTATCTGGTGGTGTTTGCCATCACTTTGATTGGGAGCGCGTCCGGGCTGTGGCCGTTTCCTGCTTTTGTGCCGCAGAGCTTGAGCTGGCAGGCGTGGCGCTCGGTAGGCAGCAGCGCACATACACTTTGGCTTACGTTGGGGCTGGGGGTTGCCAGCGCGGGCATTGCGCTTGTGTGGTGCGTCGCGTGGCTCGAATGTGCGCCCGCAAAGTGGGATGCGCGCGCTCGACCATTGCTCTGCCTACCGCTCTTGCTGCCTAGCGTGTTGTGGGTTACGGGGCTGCATCGTTTTACCCTGAGCTTGCATATTTCGGGGCACGCCATTGGCTTACTTGTCGCACACGTTCTTGTGGTGTTGCCCTATGTCATCATTGCACTGGCCCCCGCATATCAAAAGTTCGACGCGCGCTTTTCTCACATCAGCTATAGCCTAGGCAAAAGTCATGCGCTTTACTTGTTGAAGGTGAAATGGCCTGTCTTGCGTGCCGCGCTACTCTCGGCATTTGCAGTTGGGTTTGCGGTGAGTGTTGCCCAGTTTTTACCAACCCTGACTATAGGCGAGGGACGATTTGAGACCGTGACATCGCAGGCGGTCACGCTCGCATCGGGTGGACAACGTTCGCTTACCGCAGCTTACGCCGCGTTGCAATGGCTATTGCCTGCGCTTATGTTTATGCTGGCGGCGTGGCTGGGCGCCCCAAGATGGATGTCACGATGAGCTTACTTGTCGAAATTGAATCGCTGGGAATGGGGCCGCGGCCGTTGCTCCTCAACACAAAGTTGAGCATCGCCTCGGGCGAAGTGCTCACCGTGATGGGCGAGAGTGGCTGTGGGAAGTCAACGCTACTGAGCGCGATCGCCGGGCTATCGATACTGCATTTGCGATTCATGGGGCGGGTGACGCTAAACGACCGCCCACTCGATGCGCTGCCAACCAGCGCGCGTCGGATCGGTTTGTTGTTCCAAGACGATTTACTTTTTCCGCACATGAGTGTTCGAGAAAACTTGTTGTTTGCCGTGCCGCCCGGCACCAAGCGTGCCCGGGCAGAAAGTGCTGATGCTGCGCTCGCCGAGCTTGGGTTTGAGGCCATGGCGCATCGCAGCCCGCTCACGCTCTCGGGGGGGCAGCGGGCGCGGGTCTCGCTCATGCGCACACTTTTGGCCGAGCCTCATGCCGTGCTTCTCGATGAGCCATTTTCAAAGCTCGATGCGTCGCTGCGCGAACACTTCCGGCATTGGGTTTTTGAGCGCATTCGCGCCCGCGCGCTGCCCGCGCTACTGGTTACCCACGACGCTGCTGATGCATATGATGCTACGCGCATTTGGCGCTGGCCGGACCTGCCCGCTATGAATCCATTGGATTCTCAGCCTTCGTAGACGTTAACGCATTGATCTGAACGCTACCCGAGGAATTAAAAATACCTGCGGGAGACTTCTGCATAACTAATGTTTGTCGCACCGGCGCAGGCCGGTGTCCAATTTCGTGCTGAAGCGCAAGCTCTAAGCGATTGTTTTTACGAAAAAATTTGGAGTCCGGCCTTCGCCGGAATGACGGTGGTTTGGGTAAGTTTCGTGAAACGCCAGTTGTGCAGAGGTCTCTGCGCCGTAACAAGAGCGATTTTTTTAAGAGATATCTCCCCGAAAATGCTGTTTTTACGCCGCAGGTATTCTGCAAAAACTACCGAAACGCCATCCACATCACGCGCGCTGCGAGCAGCATGAGCAACACGGCGAACACGCGTTTCAGTGTAGGGATGGGCAGGCGCTGAGCGAGGTTGGCACCGAGCGGGGCGGCGAGTACGCTGGCTACGGCGAAGCCAATGAGGGCAGGCACGAATACAAATCCGATGTGAGGAGCGGGCAAGTTCGGTACGCTCCAGCCGTTCCACACGTAGCCAATCGTGCCAAAGAGCGCGAGCGGGAAACCGAAAGCGGAGGAAGTACCAATTGCTTGACGTCCGTTTACGCCGTGGGCGTTCATGTAGGGCACGGTTATGAACGCGCCGCCAGCGCCCACCATGGTGGAGATGATGCCAACGAATGTAGAGAAGCCAAACAAGCGCGCGCCGCTTGGCATGGGCGTGGTATCGGTCGGGCGGCTAGCCGAGCGCATCATGCGGATCGACGAATAAAACATAAAGCACGCGAAGAATATTTTCGCCGCGCGTGTGGGCATTTTTGACAGCACGGTTGCGCCTAAAAAGCAGCCGACCAACATACCCGGCACCATAAGCTTGACCAAATCCCAGCGCACGTTGCCCAGCTTGTGGTGCGCGCGCATGGAGGAAATCGCGGTGAACATGATGGTGGCCATCGAGGTGGCGAGCGCGACTTGCATGAGCGTTGCGTACGGGTGGTCTTGTGCCTGAAAGAGCATGGCCATGAAGGGCACCATGATCATCCCGCCACCGATACCCAACAAGCCCGCGAGCAGGCCGCCCAACGTGCCTAGTGCTAAGTAGCACGCCATCCAGATGTCGAATTGCACTTATGCTTTCAGTAGTTTTTCAATGGTGCGCCACTCGTGCGCGGTGACGGGCGTAATCGATAAGCGATTGCCCCGTTTCAAAATTGTCATCTCTTCCAGCGCGGAATTTTCTCTGATGACGGCGAGCGAGAGCAGCGCCGTTTTGCGCACGAACTTCACCTCTACGCACTGCCAGCGCGGGTTTTCACCAGTGGATTTCGCGTCGAAATATTTTCCCTTTTTATCGAACTGGGTTTTGTCCGGATGAGCCGCAGTCGCCACCGCTGCAAAGCCCGCAACGCCTGGCTCTGGGCACGAGGAGTGGTAGAACAATACGCCGTCGCCTACCTTCATGTCGTCGCGCATATAGTTGCGCGCTTGATAGTTGCGCACGCCGTACCACGCGCTTTGTGTGTCCCGCGCTAAATCGTCAATCGAGTACTCGTCCGGTTCGGACTTCATGAGCCAATATTTCATGGCGCGATTGTAAGCGGGCAGAAATACCGACC
The DNA here is from genome assembly GCA_031376405.1 of Betaproteobacteria bacterium. Taxonomy (GTDB): domain Bacteria; phylum Pseudomonadota; class Gammaproteobacteria; order Burkholderiales; family Casimicrobiaceae; genus JANMDS01. The sequence continues at coordinate 1,309 of JANMDS010000048.1, read as the reverse complement.
CCATAAAAAAGGCGTTTTTCGGGAGATAACGTTTGAAACAGGCTCGTTTTACGCCGCGGGTATTTGCGTAATTTAGCGTCTAAATATGATGCGCGAGAGTGCGATACCTGTTATTTGGCAGACGATCCACACAATGGGAAAGAGCGCGAGGACTGCCAACGTCATCCATGACAGATAGCCCATACGAATGGTGAACAGCACCGCCGCTACGATGACGGCAAGCATACTGGCAATCGCCGAGGTGCGAAACGACTCGAAGCCAAAAATCATGCCGCAGATGAATTCTGCTACCAAGGCAATGCCGAACAAACCCAAAATTCCCCACAGCAACATGCGCATTTCTCCGATTCAGTTTCAGCATTGTATAAAGTGTTCAATGGCGTAGGCAAGAGACCTCACGCATTTACCCTTGGAGCATTTTTAAATGGCATCGTCGAAGAAACCTGCAATTGATTTGTATTACTGGACCACGCCCAACGGCCACAAGATTACGATGTTCCTGGAAGAGGCTGGAACACCGTACAACATCATTCCAATTAACATCAGCAAGGGCGAACAATTTGACCCGAGTTTTTTGAAAATCGCGCCGAATAATCGTATTCCAGCGATGGTGGACCGTAAACCACCCGGCGGCGGGGACGCCATCGCGCTCATGGAGTCTGGCGCAATGTTGCTTTACTTGGCCGATCGTGAAAAGAAATTTTTGGATCGTAAAAATTTGTATTGGCGCAAAGAAGCCATACAGTGGCTGTTTTGGCAAATGGGCGGTTTAGGTCCGATGGCTGGGCAAAACCACCATTTCACCCAATACGCGCCGGAGAAAATTGAGTATGCGATCAACCGTTATGTAAACGAAACGTCGCGCTTATACGGCGTGATGAATGAGCGTTTGAAAGACCGTGAGTTTTTAGCCAGTGCGTATTCCATTGCGGATATGGCTTGCTATCCGTGGATCGTTCCGCACGAGCGGCAGCGGCAAGACTTAAACAATTTCCCGCACTTGAAGCGCTGGTTCGAAGCCATTCGCCAGCGCCCCGCCACGATGCGGGCGTATGCGAAAGCGAAAGAAATAAACACAGCACCTTCGGTGCAAACAGAAGAGTCACGGCGAATTTTGTTCGGACAAACGAAGTAGCGACCACGTTAAATACCTGCGGCGCAAAACAGGCGGCACATTCCAACTCCAAACGCAACGGGGTTAGTGGGGTTGAAGTTTAGTCAGATCACCAAAGGTATGCAGGAAATGCGCCTTGAAGTCAAACTCGGGAAACATTAGCTGCGCCGGGCACCTCCATCCCAAGCTCTTCCT
>JANMDS010000022.1:0-2826 GCA_031376405.1 Betaproteobacteria bacterium | reverse complement strand
CGTACCCAATATTCGTTGCTATCGTTCGGCGGATTGCGCTTCGCTTAATCCGCCCTACGAGGACTCATTGCGGGCAACATACACTTTCGAGCTAACGACCGAGCCGTTCATAGCGTTCAATCGTTTGGGCGATTTTCGTATTGAAATCCTAACCGCTGCGCTGTATCGTTCGCCCGGCTGGCAAGGGTTACTACGTCGAAGTTGGCATCCGCGTTGAGCGTTGCCTTCGTTATCCACAATTCGGCTAATACATCGGCGCCTTCAATAGGTATAGCAGGCTTTGCGTGCGGGTTGTCTTTAAGCTCAACCATATCAAATCTCCTCAAGAAGTTCATCTGGTGTTGCGATCGGAATCGGCGCAATGCCCATCTCGTGCATGCGCAGTTGCAGTTTTAACTTCGCTCGCGCGCCTACGATGTGGGCGAAGTTCCAGCTTGCAATGTAGTCCACCTGCGCAATGACCGCAATCGCGATGTGCAGCGCATCTTCGGGCTCAGTCGGTGGCACCGCGCCGCGCGCAATGAGCGTTTGGGCAAGCTCAACTGCGGGGTTACCGCGAGGACGGCGAATGGGCGACACACTGCCAGCCGTTGTTCGGCTGCATCGGCATTGCCCCGACTGATTTCTTCAATGACCAATGCTGAAATCACTGGCGTACATCGCGTACCAAACAGCTGCCATAAATCATGGGTGAGCTGCTGACGCGCCAGCGTCACGACATCTCGGCTCGGACGCGCCGTCAGGTAACTGATGACGGAGGTTTCGATGTAGACGCGCGGATTCATCTCATGATGGTGTCAGTTTTATATATCTACGCCGTGGCTACAAATTAGGCGTTTTTGCGCTTTTGTACCTGCAGCGCAGAAAGGGCAGTTTTTGGAAGATATCGGCGAAAAAATGCCGTTTTTACGCCGCAGGTATTTCGGGGTTCTTGAGCTTTTCATTACAGCCATACTGCGTACCCACGAGTAGTTTCCATCATTAGGCGGATTGCGCTTCGCTTAATCCGTCCTACGAGTTCTTCATCAGCTTCCCGCCCCGTATATTGAAACGCGTTCGTGCTCGCCTCTCCCGTGGTGGTTTGTTTGCCGTAAGGCTCATAGCGGTAGGTTTTGGTGATCGCACCTGCTGCGTCAGTCAGCGCGAGTACGGAGCCTAAGTGATTGGTTAAAAAATGCCGGTTAGCAGCAGTAGGGGTGATTTCGCTACGGGAGATGAATTCATCAATGCCAAATCCCGTTCTGATGTTGGCAGTCACGGGCTTTGTGCCCAGCGCGCCGTTACGCTCTTGAATGGGGTTGTGGCCGTCGTAGGTGAATAGGGTGTTTACTGTTGTTGCGCCTGCGATTAAAACTTTCTGCTGCCTGCGCCCGAAGGCATCGTAGGTGAAAGTGGCGGTGGCAGTGCCGTTGGTTTTAACTTCCTTCAAGCGATTGCGGGCATCCCTGAGGTAGGTCATGGCTTGCCCAGTGCTGGCGGCGGCAGCGGGCACTGTGGTCATGTTGCCGTTGAGATCGTACGGGATGGGTTGCGATTTCCAGTTGGTGAGCCGATTGCTGATTTGGTGGATAAATTGCAGCAGGGAAAACCTTAGCTGTAAGCGGTGGCGCGAGGTTTGGCATTTGTTACGTGCTCCGTAGGGGCTAGATTCGCGTCCTGCTATTCGAGTACTTAACTGCGTACGTTACAAGTGCTGAACTCGCCAAAACGCAATGAACAACAGTGAACAAAAATTGCATAAGCAACGCATGCACTTAGGTCTTTTTCTCGGTCAAATTTGAACGAAAAAAAACCACGTTGAACGTGGTTTTTGGTGCCCAGGAAGGGACTCGAACCCCCACGGTTTTACCCGCTAATACCTGAAACTAGTGCGTCTACCAATTCCGCCACCTGGGCTTTCAGTCTAGAATCGCAGTTTAGCAGCATGAGCGCGGCCTATCTCGCGCATGCCATACTGATCGTCCCCTTTTTCGAATGCGCCCCATTGCCACGCTTTAGCAACAACTCTGCCCCTCGCCCCTCCGCACCCCTGCTGCCTTTTGATGTGGAGCCTCCCGCGCCCACGCCTACAGAGCCGCCACCTGCCCGACCTTTGGTCGGTACTGTGCAAGCGCATCCAGACGGTTTCGGGTTCGTCAGCCCTGATGACGGTTCGAAAAAAGATATTTATCTTGGACACGAAACCATGCGTAGCGCGCTCAATGGTGACACCGTTGAAGTTCGCCTTCTAGGTATCGATGCTCGCGGGCGAAAAGAAGGCGAAATCGTGCAGGTGCTCAAGCGGGCCTTTTCCCATACGGTGGGCACCGTCTACGCGCGTGCAGGCACGGTTTTTGTAGTCGCCCGCGATACCCGAATCGCTCAAGATATCGTGTTGCCAGACAAAGCCGCTCTTGGTGGGGCAAAAGTAGGCGATATCGTCGATGTAGAGATTATCCGTTACCCCAGCGCTGAAATGGAGCCGCACGGGCGAGTAATGGATGTATTGGGCGGCGCAACCGATGATGGCATCGAAATTGAGGTTGCGTTGCGGCAGTTCGATTTGCCGCACAAATGGTCCGATGCGGTGGTAAAGCTCGAAAACAAACTACCGAAGACCGTTCGCAAATCTGATTTAACGTTGGATCGCAAGGACCTGCGCAGTCTGCCGTTTGTAACGATCGATGGTGAAACGGCAAAGGATTTTGACGACGCGGTGTGGGCCGAAAAGATGATCAACGGCTTTCGCGCCATTGTGGCGATTGCCGACGTCTCGCACTACGTAAAGTTGGGCGATGCGATTGATGTAGAAGCCCGCGATCGCTCTACCTCGGTGTACTTTCCGCG
>JANMDS010000581.1:0-2260 GCA_031376405.1 Betaproteobacteria bacterium | reverse complement strand
GAAGGAAAAGTTTTTCATGAATGGATTAAGCGGATCATATCTTCTTATCATATTCAAAACGATACAACACAAAGAAAAATTGAAAACTTTGCCGACTTCTCCTACCATTTCATGCGGGTGCCGGTACTAACAGTAAAGCCTGACCTGAGGCGGACTAATAACCTGGCACCTGACATCCCAATGCTTACCCTTATTACCTGTGATATTGTAGCCAGTCGCAAAATAGAGTTTACACAAATGTGGGATTTGTATTGGGCCCAGCAGGAAGATGTGCATCCCGGAGATTTTGTAAGAGCCAGTATGTCTATCCCGGTTTTTTTTGAAACATATACTGTTACTGATATAAGAAAGAAAAGTTCTTTTGCCATTTGGGACAAACACCTGAACTGGCAAAACGAAAAGAAAAACATACCGGACAAAGTGCAGTTTATTGATGGGGGTACGTTATCAAACTTTCCTATCAATGTATTTTATAACCCTAACTACCCAGTGCCACGAATGCCCACATTTGGCATCCGGCTGCAGGATGGGGTGCTGGATGGAGCCAATCGCAACAACAATACGTTGTTCGGTTACATAGCTTCATTATTTGCAACTATCCGTTTTAATTTTGACCGTGATTTTATTACCAAGAACCGAGCCTTCAACAAAGGCGTAAAAAATATTGATGTGCCGGAGCACAGCTGGCTTAATTTTTTTATGAAGGACAAAGAAAAAATTGAACTCTTTCGAAAAGGTGCACAGGCGGCAGCCGATTTTCTGAAAGAGTTTGACTGGGCTACTTATAAAAATGAGCGGTTGAAAAATTTTGACATGCAACAAGACAAGTTTGAAAACCCCAACAACATGGAAGTATTACCCTACACAAAAAGTAACTAAAAAAAGATGCTGTTATCGCTTCATGTACAATACAACGGGATAGATTATTATTTTCGTACTACAAACTTGATACTCTTTTCGTTGAATGTATGCGAGGAACGAAGTGTAAGCAAATAAACCCCGTCTGACAGATTACTAATATCCATCCTTGCCACTGTTGTATTTATTATTTGCTGTTGTAATACTGCTCCTTGCATATTGTATACGATGAGCCGATCATATTCTTCGGGGTTAATCTTTGAAATATTTAATTGATTTTGCACCGGGTTGGGATAAATAACCAACCTGGCTGTCAATTCTACCTTTTCTGTTTCTTCTGTTGCTACTTCTGTCAATATTTTATCTTCTGCACCCTTACCGTAGTAATTGCTGTTATAAGTAATGGTGTCAATACCGGCAGTGTTACCACTCAATACTACCCTGCTCATTTTGCAAGGCTGGTTTTGATACCACTGTACTTGTGCTGAAAGTGTTAGCTGCATTACTAGCAAAAATAACAGGAGGATTGGTTTTGGTGTTTTCATTTGCTCGGATTTTTAGGGTTACAGATTCGTTCAGTTGTGTTAACTGTATCACAACAACTGTGCAGAAAATACATTTACCGTGTATTTCCGAAGCAGTTGTATCAGTGTTAATTTGGAAGAATACGAGGAAAACGAAAGTTTACGAAGTAGAGATGGGGTGGAATAAATACTGTTGGCCACGAAATCACACTAATTAACACGAAATATACAATTCTGAATTGCTGCCTATTTTATTTGGCTTTGTAACAGTATGTATTCTTTGTATTAATCTGTGACAAAAATCAATTCATCACCATCTCTCTTGCATTCTCTATGGCAGCAGCAGTTGGTTTTTCGCCACTTAGCATTTTAGCAATGGTAGTTATTCTTTCTTCGGTAGTTAACTGGCGGATATTTGTTTTCACTTTATCTTTTACTATTTCTTTATACACAAAAAAATGTGCATCCGCTTTGCCAGCAATCTGTGGCTGATGGGTGATGCAGATTACTTGCCGCTTGGCAGCTAGGTCTTTAAGAATTATTCCCACTTGTCTTGCTGCTTCGCCAGAGATGCCGGTATCTATTTCATCAAATATAAGAGTGGGCAAATTAATAGATTGTGCTACCAATGATTTAATGCAGAGCATCAGACGGCTTAGTTCACCACCACTGGCTACTTTGCGAACAGGTTGAAATTGCCCACTTTTATTTGCATCAAATAAAAAATCGATGGCATCGCTCCCAGAAAAAACTAACTCAGATGATTTAATATCAACTTTCAGTTTCGCATTGGGCATGCCTACCTGTTGCAACAGTTTATTTACTTTATCTTCTAACGGTTTTATTTGTTTGTGGCGACCATCTGATATTTTTTTGGC
>JANMDS010000576.1:0-1823 GCA_031376405.1 Betaproteobacteria bacterium | reverse complement strand
GGCATCGTGCGTTACAAGCATGTAGGGCCGATTAGCGAACGCGCGTGGGTGGAAAAAATTAAACCAATGCTCGTAAAGCTTGAGGCTGAAGCGTAATGCGCGCGCTGCTGTTTTTGTTGCTTTCGGCAAGCGTATGGGCGCAAAACATCGAAGCACGCTACGAGCATCTCGCGCATGAACTGCGTTGTCTGGTTTGCCAAAACCAATCACTCGCTGAATCGAGCGCGGATCTCGCGGAAGATTTGAAGCGAGAGGTACGCAGCCTGATCGCGCAAGGTAAAACGGATGCAGAAATCAAAACATTTTTGAGCGCGCGATACGGCGATTTCATTTTGTTTAAGCCGCCCGTGCAATCGAATACATTGATATTGTGGTTTGCGCCGTTTGCAGCACTTTTGAGTGGTGCTGCGGTCGCGTTTTTTGTGCTCAAAAAAAGGAGATATTCCTCAAAAAGCGCACAAATTACGCCGCAGGTTTTGCTCTCGGACAATGAACGCATCGAGCTGGAAGCACGGTTAAAGTGAGTTTCACTGCCGCATTTTTATTGATTGCAGTGACTGTGTTCGCGATGATGATGGGTATCGTGTTGTGGCCGTTGCTTCGAAAATCGCGCGCGAGCGGTGAGAGCGACCATGCGAACGAGGACGCACAGAAATCCTCATTGCAAGAGGCGATCCTCGGCATTGACGCGGAGGCGGCACGTGGCGAAATTGATGCGTCCACCTCGGATGTACGCAAACGGGAGGTCTTGCTGCGCGCGCGCGCAGAGTCAATCGGTTCAGAGGCTACGCCCCGCGCTTTAATTAACGCTGGGGTCAACTCACCAATACGCTCGGCGCTCGCAGTGTGCATGGGCTTAGGGATTGCCGTGTTCGCCAGTACGTTTTACCTGTGGCTGGGCAATCCGAACGCGATGAACCCGGCCGCTGTGACGCCAACGGTTGCCCAAAACGCGCAGGTGGGCCCGGCGCAGGTGGCGGAAATGGTGAAGCGTTTGGAAGCAAAACTTTCCGTTGGGCCACCCAAGCTTGAAGATTTAACCGGCTGGAAAATGCTTGCCCGTTCACAAATGGTGATGCAGCAATATGGGAAAGCGGTAGAGTCTTATCGCATCGCGTTGCGACTCGTGCCGAACACGCCAGAAGTGGAAACCAGTCTTGCTGAGGCGTTGCTCGCGCAAGCGGAAGGTAAACCGAGCGAAGAGGCTGAGAAGCTACTCGCTTCGGCCTATGTGCGCGAGCCGACGAATCCAAAAATTTTGTGGCTGAGCGCCGCGGTAGCGCAAGAACGAGGGGACAAACCAAAGGCAGTAAAGTTTTTGAAAGAAGCGCGGGCCACGCTCGCGCCGGATGCCCCGGAGATCAACGATATTGATCGGTTCATTTCGGAACTATCGAAGTGAATGAAAACCTCGCTCTGCGCTATCGCTCGCTCTGGCTCGCGCTGGGATATGGACTCGCACTCGCTGTGCTGGTGCTCTCGCTGTTACCCATCCAAAAACTGCCCAGCGTGCCCACGTGGGACAAACTCAATCATTTCATCGCGTACGCATCGTTAATGGCGTGGTTCGCACAGCTCTTCCCACACCGGCGCGTAGTCGTTGCAATTGCGTGCGTTGCGTTTGGCGTGATGATCGAAATCCTGCAACCTATCGTTTCCAATCGCTACTTTGAGTATGGCGATATCGCCGCCAATGCTATGGGCGCCGCTCTCGGATGGCTTGCAATGCGTACGCCACTGCGCAACGCCATCGCGTGGATTGATTCGAGGCTTCCGTAAATGATTCCGTTATTTTTTCTAAACAAAAAAATCGGTTTTTTGGG
>JANMDS010000572.1:0-3128 GCA_031376405.1 Betaproteobacteria bacterium | reverse complement strand
GTATACGCGTCGCACCATCTTTTTCTTGCGTTAGGCGCATGCCACCGCAACTCGAAATTCGTGCGCCGGAAAACTCCGCTATATGTAGGAAGTCTGTACCTCGGGTGACAGGGGCGTCACCAGTTTGATCGACACATTTTTTCTCGAAACGCCGTTGTGCGTCCCGATCAACAGTGGGCTCGGTGATGGAGACGAAAGCGAAATGTTCCAGTGCCGGCAGGCGTCGCCCATCGTAAGGCGTTTGCCCGGGGAAGCGCGCGGCTCCGTGAGCCGCTACTTGATTGATATGGCTCACCGCGTGGTAGGGCCCTCTGCCGTCGTAGCGATCCACCGCACGTATCGAGCCCACGCGTACGGTGCAAGTGCCCGATGATGGCGGCGCGACAGCCAGTTTGAGTTCAGAAAACACCACATCCGATGCGTTCATCGGCAAGATGGGGCGCAGCGGCACGCGCCAAAGCGATTGGCCTGAGAGCAAGCCTGTTTCACTAAATGCTAAGCTCGATGCGCTCGGGTCAATCGCGTCACTCGCTTGCAGGACAACCGCTCGTAGCGCTTTTTTCTCTATGGCTATATTGGGCTCCATGCCTGCGAACTGCACCACCACTTCTACAATTTCTACATCTATCGCACCGTCGGCTCCGGTCAATTTGCGGGCTCGGAGTTGCTCCGCGATGTTGTAGCGATTTCCGGCTTCGCTAAGCTCAACTTTTCGCTCCGAAGGTGGGCCGAGGTCGATCACGCCCGCGCCTTTACCGGTTGATTTTTGCGCCAGTCGCAGCGCCACATTGGAGGGCGTTACGTCCGGTGCAGTCATAATTTGTAAAGACATCGCGCTAGTCACATCAATCGCGGTGCGGCGGCTATAAAACATAACGTTGGCAGATTGGAAATAGCGCCAGTCATCGTCTATGCTCGCACCGAGCGTGCGTCCCACCGCATAAGTGAGCTCGCGCGGACGTAGATTGCTCGGGTCTAAATTGAGATTTTTTAATGTGCGCCAATTCGTTTGACCCGCAACAAATGTGCGCTGAAATTGCTGTTGTGGTTGGTTAGACGGTTGAGCACCCGCGATGCCGCCATTTGCGGTTACGTCGCAGCGGGGCACGCCGCGCAAATGCTGAATCTCCACTTCCACCACATCACCGATATCGGTAATACTGCCTTTTGGCGCTGCGAAAGTAGAAATCAGCCGGGTATCTGTTGCGCTAAGAGAGATCCATTTGCCGGAAAGTTTTTCTTCGATCTCAACGAAGGGGGCGGAGTTCGCCTGCATGGCAACGGGCTCGGAGCGTTGCGATACGCGCAGCTCAAATTCAGCCTTGGGCAGCTCACTGCCGAGCCGTTCGCCATAAGTGGAAAACAACCCTTTGGTTATCTGCTCGCGCGATTTGGCGATTTCCAGACGCGGCTCAATCGCAGGCTCGGGTATGCAGCCGTTGAGCACAATTGACGCGATCGAGAGCAGAGTGAGACGAAATCTTCGAAGCATAAAGCTTAATTCAATTCCAAAATATTGCACGACGCGAGCAAGTTTGTGTCTGCAGTCATGTAGTTTGCGTGCTTAAACGCTCGGCACAATGAGCGGAGCAGCCGTAGATGCCGGTTTCCCTGCCCAGGCGATGAAAAAGAGCACGACGGTTGCTATCGTGGCGCAGGTCGAAATCGCCGCCAAAATGTTCCCCACCGAATCTGCCCAAAGCCAGGTAATCATCGTAAACACAATGCCCGTAACAAAAAGCACTGTACCGGGTAATGCAATCCCCAACGCAAGAGTGTAGTGCATCAATACCATCAACGTAGCGCAAGGGAGCATGGCAAAACCGAACCAGCGCAACGAATCCGCAGAGGCGGCATAACGCACGCCGAAGAGCGCGGTGGAGATTAGCTCTGGCGCAACGGCGAAGGCTATTGCGGCAGGCAGGGAGAGTAGCCACGTCGCGGCCAGCGCTTTTATGAGCAGGTGATGGCTCGATTTTTCGAGCGATTGCGCTGCGGCTACGGCGGGAAACATGGCGAGTACGATGCTCCCAGGCAAGTACATTACTGCTTTGCCGAGCACCGCCGCCGCCGAGTAGTAACCGGCGTCGTCTGCGCTCAAAATCCGGCTGGCTAAATACATGTCTGCTTGCGTTAAGAGCGTAAATCCAAATGTGCCCGCCGTCATCGCGACAAATCCGCCCAGGGGTTGCTTGGTTTCATAGTGGGAAACGCTGTGGCCACGTAAATGCGGCCAGAGGAAATAGAGACTGACTACGAGCAAAGCCAATTGCCCAAGCGCCACACCCGATAGCGCACCGGTTACGCCTAACCCAAGGAGCACCGCGCCCACACCAAAAACAAGCTTGAACGGCCCGGCCAGTCCTTGCAATACTCCGAAAGCGCGAAAATCGTGAATCCCTTGAAGGACGCCCGCGCCAAGTGGCACTATGAAGCTAACAATGACTAAACATCCCAGGGCAACGATGGACGGCGTATCGGCATTTTTAAACGCGGCCCGCAAAAGCGGCAAGCAAAGCATCCACACGGCAAACGCCGCGCCACCAAAAACTAGGGTTTTGAGTGTCCAACTGCGATACCGGGCGAGTACGTGTCCGATTTCGCCGCGGGCTTGATCGATGGAGCTGAGCCTTGAAATCGCCATTTGAAGTGACGCTACGGGCACAGAAAACACCACCGCCGCGGACATCAGCGCGTTGAGCGATCCATATTGCGAGGGCACGAGCAACCGCCCCATGACCAATTGGTAGCCATAATTGCATGCACTAGACACGATGAACCCGGCGAACATGATTGCGCTGGCGCGAAAGAGCGGTTCGCGTGCCGCGCCGCGCAAGCGTGAGTGAAGCTTAGCGAGCATAGTTTGCGGCAACGATAAACGAATTACTGAGGGTTTCCGCAGTGGTCAGGAGAAGATCAAGACACATTGATATCGTAGATCATTTTAGTTTTAGGTATGGCAAGTTGCGAGCATTTTCAGGCGGTCTTGATGGTGGCGAGCGCACAACCGATAATCGCAATATTTTGTCATGCTCAGCGAATTACCCAATGTCGCTGCGCGGAAAATACCTGCGGCGGCAAAATGGCCAATTTATGGGAAAATAAACCAAAAAAATTGCTTTTTTGGG
>JANMDS010000570.1:0-2662 GCA_031376405.1 Betaproteobacteria bacterium | reverse complement strand
AACCGGAAATCTCGTCATTGTAGGTTCGACCGCTTTCGCTCAATATCGCGATGCGCGCATATTCTTTCGGCTGCAGATTGTCGGCTTGCGCAATGGTGATTCCCGTCGTTGGCTGAAAAGTCACCCGCCAAAAATCATAATTGCGGGCTTGATAGAGGTCTGCGGCCAGAATGCCGGCCACCATCTCGGGAATGGTCGGCGGTGGGGGCAGCGTGCCGCCGGGAGTCTTGTAATAGAACGCGTTGTTGTAGCAGACGAGGTAGTCGGTGACGTTGACGATCGAGAAGTAAGTCGGCTCGGGAATATCCTTGGTCGCGACAACGACGGCGTCCTGTTCGCTGCCCAGCGGACCCCGGTAGACGACCTGCAGGTAGAGGTCGGTGGCGTTGATGGGAATGGGGGTATCGAAGTTGAAGGTGAGACTGGCGGCGGATTGCAGTTTGTTGGCGCAGTCGCCAATGATGCTTGCGTTGCAACTGACGACGCTTTGATTGACCAGCGGTTGAGAGACGGTGATTTCCTCTATGCCAGTGCGGCAGCGCTGTGAGTAGGCGACGTCGGTTTCAGGACTCAGTGCGCTGCTGTCGTATTCACCTTCGAGGTCGGTGGTGTAGCAATTGTTCTTGTGGTATTTGGCGACGGCGACGAGCGTGCCGCCGGACATGGTTTGCGGGGCCACGGCACCGCCGCCCGATGGTGTGATGTCGGGCGTTGAATTGGCGACCTTCAACTTGATCTTCTTGAAGCCGCAAGTGTCTTTGCAGTTGTCGGCTGCAATCGAGTGGTCGAGGATGCCGTAGACGCCTTCATTGGGCAGGGCGATTTCCATTTGACCGCGGAAGAAGTAGTCGATCAGGCCAGCGGAGTAGGCGACGGCGCGGGGGATGAGAAGGTCTGCTTGCTCGATAAGTACACAGCGACTAATAGTCCATCGAGAGGGGACAAGTCCACGACTTGCCATTCGAACCATTCCGGTGGGAACTTGTGAAATCGAATCGGGGACACTCCCATATGCATATTCTGGCAAGCCCAGCTCCAACCCCGGGCAAGGCCTCGCACCAGACGGCAGTAGCGTCGCGAGTTGGTAGGCTCCCTCATTGTTTGCGGGTTTTGAAAACACGTTTGCAGGTTCACCGAGCGTCTGCACCGGCGTGAAGAAGCCGCGGCTCGAATAGTCTGCGAGACCTCTTCCTGCCGATTGGCTCTGCGCTCCAGTATCGGTTGACCAATAATCTGAGTATCTTTCAAACCGAGGAATTGAATAGGGCGTCGAGAGCGGCAATGGCGGAATCGCATCGCTTTGAATTGTTTGGCCATTGAACTTGAACGTCCTGACGCCAGCCGCTCGCGCCTCCGTGTAGCCCTCCAGTATTGCAGCAGCGTCTGATGAATGTGGCTCATTTCTCGTATGTTGCGGCTGAGCCATGTCCTGCACCAAATGCGCCACGTCTCCAAGCGCACGAAAGGTTGTCGCCCAATAGGCATTTCTAACTTGCACAGGCGTGTCGCCCGCGACCTGCGTAGCGGGTGAACCGTCTCTATTTCGCAACGTCAATGCGCGCCACATTGCCTCACGCGCAGTAAAGATAGTGAAACGATTGCGGAAATTTGCTGCCTCCTGCACCGGTGATAAAAATGCGTCCGTCGTGCCAATCGCCCAATTTGGAGCGGCAACAGAAGGAGAATCACAACGTAAGTTGGCGAGATTGAAGCCACTCGGTGGCACCAATCCGCTTCGATTCGATGGATTGAAAAAATGATTGCAGACCCTGTCAATATCGCCGGTGGGATCCGGATCCGGATCAAATTTGTATGGCTGACCATTTCCATTAAAAAATGCCCCGGATTTCGACAGATCATCTTCGCGAATCGCGCCACGCATTAACCAGCCGACGATTCGCAATTGATCTCTGTTTGCGTCTAGCATCTTACTGGACTCAAAAGTGTTCGCAATTCTCTTGGAAATGCCGAAGTTTCCATAGTGGTAATAGAAATTCCCGAAAGGCTGGGGTAAGTCCACAAGGCCCAATTTATTCAGTCGCTGAGGATCCGTACCAAACCCTGAAACCGCGAACGCGCGCTTCGTGACCTCGCCGTGTGTAACGAGCTCGTACGCGCCTAGAGTGCTTGAGAAGCATAGCGCCGTAAATGCCAAAATCGTAAAGCGAGGACGGGCATTCATTTTTTAATCCCATCGAGTTTTTTATCACTTGGCGAATTGCTGCTGCCACGCCCAATTGACTCATCAAAGCCAACCTCGGCACGAATCATCGATAATCGCAAGCTTTCTGCTTTATCCTTCTCTTCGGGCGTCGCTGCAATTTGATTAGCTTCATGATGTTGCGCTTTGTAAAGCGGAACAAGTTGTGGCAGCTTGTCCTGACCTTGCAAGCAATTCACGTATCTGTTGTGAAGTAGAGATTCCAGTCGCTCCAATCCGCTTCCCGAGAACCGCCTCATTTTCACAACGGCCGCCGACAAGTCTTCGTTTGGCGCGGTGTCATATCCCGCAAGGTAATACTCCTTGGTGCGATACCGATTGGTGTAGAAAGGCCAGAAATTCCACGAGTATTCCGGCAAGTAGTACTCGCCGCGCTCATTGGTCTTCGCAATCGCAAAGTGGTAGCAAACCGACCGGCTTTCCGTTACCGCCGCCGCGCTC
>JANMDS010000543.1:0-1957 GCA_031376405.1 Betaproteobacteria bacterium | reverse complement strand
CATCGTCGATCGCGTGGATCTCAAGAGCGTCAAAAGCCTTGGGTTTGTGAACGCGGAAAGCATTGGCGAGAAGCTGCTGGCGATGTTCGATGCCGGCGAGTTCGACATTGCCACGATGTATTACTCCGAGTTCAAGTCAGTGATTTCGCAGAAGCCCACAGCACTCCAGTTGATCCCTGCTAAATTGCCGGAGATGGCGGCGACAGGGTCGACCGCGACGAAGACTGAAGCGGTCAACGAGTATGAGCCGAGCGAAGAGGCAATTCTGGGTTTCCTGTTGAAACGCAACATCAATACGCAGCTGTTCCGCGGTTTGTTGGAGAACGCGGCGTCCGAGCAGGGTGCGCGCATGGGTGCGATGGACAACGCCACGCGCAACGCCGGCGACATGATCAATAAGCTGACGATCAAGTATAACCGTCAGCGTCAGGCCAACATCACCCGCGAACTCATCGAAATCATCTCAGGCGCCGAGGCGCTTTAATAATGTCGCCTCGCCTTTCGACAATGGTTGCTGCGGTCGTCGCACTCATAGCATTGGCCTTCGTCGGTGCCGAGGCTCAGCAGCCTCCACACGCGCTGTCGCAGTTGCAGTCAGAGGCGGCGCGTCGCGTCGTCGAAGGTGAAGATGTTGCCTCGACACTTGATACCGCGGGCCAGGACAGGTCATTGGCGGCAGACGTCCGTGCGATTTTTCTAGCGCCCGCGACACGAAAAATTCTTATCGATGACCTCGGGGCTGAGCTCGCCAGATTGTTTGCCGAAAAGATGTCGCTTGAGGAGATGAACGCCGTTTCGGCCTACACGCTGAGCCCTTTGGGGCGATCCGCGATGCAAAAGGTGAACACTGATAACGAATCGAAGCTTACTGCTGAAGAAATTGCCGCGTACCAGAAATTTGCCGCTCAGCCTGTCGCCAAGTCTGGACTGCAGAATTTTGAATCTGCAAAGGCCGAATTTAAGAAGCTGGGCCCTTCCATCTTGCCGCAGTTGGTTGAAAAATTGAAACAGGCGGCCGCGAAAAAGTAGCCGGGTGGTTCGCGGTGTTGGTCTTCAATTTTGGCTTGTGGCGCTCAGTAGAACTACAATCTGACGAAAAAAGTCAAACCGCACGTGCTGTGCCCGTTCTGAATCGAACGTCGCTCGGCAGTTTATCACTGATGCGATTGCGCGGCATGCGTGCAAAATGTTCAAACACGCTTGACTCCTGCCGGGCTTTAGTATTCTGTTTGTTCACGTGAACATAAGCGGAGCAAAGCTCATGCAAGGCTTTGAAGAAGCGCAGTCGGACTTCCGGGCATTTGAGGTTGCGGGATACGCCGGACAAGTCCGGCGGTTCGGACCGCACGGTCCGGCTTATGAGGTCATTTCGGTTCAGCGGAACGGCGAGCTTGAGATCGAAGTGGTCGAATCATCGGAGCGGCTGACTTACCCAGTTGCCGATTTTCTGAGTGATCCCATTGCGATTACGGTGCCCTGAGCGAGGGATCGGATGTTTGCGATTGCCTTCGACATGACCGTCGCGGACCTGCGGAAGCACTGCCCGAAAGGCATTTCGGCGGCATATTCGGAGATTGCGAAGACTTTAGCGCCGTTTGGATTTGAGCGCGTTCAAGGCAGGGTATATGTAGCTCGGACTGATGATATCTCGCGTCTTTTTGATGCCGTATTGGCGCTTAAGTCGCTGCCGTGGTTTCCATATTGCGCGCGTGATGTGCGTGGCTTTAGAGCAGAGAACTGGTCAGACTTCACAGCGAGCATCAAGCGTTGAGAGGTAGCGCTGCTAACGTAGCTGGGCCGGTTTCTGTTGGCAAAAAGAAGATGCGCGTGGGTGATTCTGACATCTCGTGCGACGGGCCGAATGCTTGCGTCAGTTTTCGATCGCGAAGGCGCACCTCGCTTGGTCGCGTACCGCCGCGAAGTCGGATCTTAAAAATTCGTTCTGAACTCCTGGAAA
>JANMDS010000523.1:0-12534 GCA_031376405.1 Betaproteobacteria bacterium | reverse complement strand
TGGAAGCCGGCGCCGATATTATTTCAACGAACACATTCAACGCCACCGCTATTTCGCAGGCCGATTACGGGCTCGAATCTGTCGTCCACGAGCTCAACTTCGAAGCGGCTAAGCTGGCCCGTTTTGCCTGCGATGTGTGGACGAAAAAAACGCCCAACAAACCACGCTTTGTGGCCGGTGCGCTGGGCCCCACCTCGCGTACAGCATCCATTTCGCCGGATGTAAACGATCCGTCTGTTCGTAATGTAACCTTCGATCAATTGGTCGAAACGTATACCGATGCAATTGATGGCCTCGTAAAAGGTGGCTCAGACTTGCTGCTCATCGAAACCATTTTTGATACGTTAAACGCCAAAGCCGCGATTTTTTCAGTCGAGAAATATTTCGACGATCACCCCGAAATCGAAAAGCTCCCGCTCATGATTTCCGGCACGATTACCGACAACTCCGGGCGCACGCTTTCTGGTCAAACCGCCGAAGCGTTTTACGCTTCGATGGTGCATGCCAACCCGATTTCGATTGGCTTTAATTGCGCGCTCGGCGCGGAGCTTTTGCGCCCGCATTTGCATGCGCTGGCGAAAATCAGCGCGCTGCCAGTATCGTGTTACCCGAACGCGGGCTTGCCAAATCCACTTTCGGAAACGGGCTACGATGAAGTGCCTGAAACGACCGCAAAGTATCTCGGCCAATTCGCCCGCGATGGCTGGGTCAATATTGTGGGCGGCTGCTGTGGTACCACGCCGGATCATATTCGCGCGATTGCGGAGCAGGTGGCGAAATATAAGCCGCGCGTCGCGGGCAAAGCGAGCGCATAAATCCTTAAAAAACACCGAAACTGCGCCGCAGACATTGAAAGGCTGCGCGCCGCTGCGGTCTACGTAGGCCCAACGCCTGCAGTTGCCTCGAATTTTGGGAGAATTTACTCAAAAAAAGCCCATTTAGCGCCGCAGGTTTCTGCATCTATGAGCTTTACTGGCGCTTATTCGCTCAATACACTCCAGATTGAGCACCTTTTGAGATATACTTTTGATATGTACCAAAGGTGTGAGAAATCAAAATGAAACCAAATCAAGTCGCAGTTGGCAAAGTCTTTATGACCGGACGCTCGCAAGCGATTCGTTTGCCGAAAGCGTTTCGGTTTGATGTCGATGAAGTGAGCATTAAGCGCGAGGGCGATTCCATCGTGCTCACGCCTAAGCGCAACGCAGAGCGCACTTGGGCGCAAATCCGTGAAATGGCCAAAGCCATTCCCGATAGCGAGTGGGATGCGTTTGATCAGGCGCTCGTCGATGCGCGAAGCGCAAGCGTGCCCGATGTGCCACGCGACTTATTTACCGACGTGAAGTAACGCGCGATGTGGATGCTAGATACCAACGCATTTTCAGCGGCAATGACGGGGCGAAGCGATGCGTTCAACGCAAAGTTAGACGCGGCACCGCCCGGTAAGGTTCTGCTCTCGGCGATTGTTGCAGCGGAGATCGAAGCGGGGCTTGCAAAAGCGCAGTACGTAAAACGCTTGACTTCGTTGGCCAGCGCCGCGCTGGAAAAATTTGATGTGCGTGACTGGAGCGCAGAGATTGCGCCCACGTACGCACGCGTTCGCGCCGGGATAGAGCGCGCGGGCACGCTCATTGGCCCGCTAGATTTATTGATTGCTTCGCACGCACTACATTTGAACGCAGTAATGGTAACGGCCAACGTGCGTGAATTTTCTCGTGTACCTGGCTTAAAGATTGAAAATTGGTTAGAACAACTATGATGAAACCACTCCTCCTCTCCGGACTCGAGCCCCTCGCCATCGACGGCGCTTCGCTGTTCGTAAATGTGGGCGAGCGCACCAACGTCACCGGCTCGAAAGCCTTTGCTCGTTTGATTCTCGCTGGCGATTACGCTGCGGCAGTGGAAGTGGCTCGGCAGCAAGTGGCCAACGGCGCGCAAATTATCGACATCAACATGGATGAAGCCATGCTCGATGCGAAATTTGCGATGGTGAAATTTTTAAACTTGATTGCAGGCGAGCCCGATATCGCGCGCGTACCGATCATGATCGATTCCTCGAAGTGGGAGGTGATTGAGGCTGGGCTGAAATGCGTGCAGGGCAAATCGATTGTGAACTCGATTTCGCTGAAAGAAGGCGAAGAAAATTTCCTCAAACAAGCCCTGCTTGTAAAACGCTACGGTGCAGCGGCGGTGGTGATGGCATTTGATGAAAAAGGCCAGGCTGATACCTACGTGCGAAAAACCGAGATTTGCAAACGCGCCTACGATGTGCTCACCCAAAAAGCCGATTTCGCGCCGGAGGATATTATTTTCGACCCGAACATTTTTGCGCTCGCTACGGGCTTGGAAGAACACAACAATTACGGCAACGACTTCATTAACGCCACGCGCTGGATTCGTGAAAATTTACCGCACGCAAAAATCTCAGGTGGCGTATCGAATCTTTCCTTTTCGTTTCGCGGTAACGATCATGTGCGCGAAGCGATGCATACGGTGTTTCTCTATCACGCGGTGAAAGCTGGAATGACGATGGGCATCGTAAACGCTGGGCAAATGGGCATTTACGACCAGATCGATCAGGAGTTACGCGACCATTGCGAAGATGTAATTTTGAATCGTCGCCCCGACTCTACTGAGCGGATGCTAGAGCTTGCGCAGCGCGTGAAGGGCGACGCAAAAGTGCGCGTGGAAGATTTGAGCTGGCGGGAAGCGCCGGTGAAAGAGCGCCTGAGCTACGCACTCATTAAAGGCATTGCCACCTTCATCGTGGAAGATACCGAAGAGGCTCGCCAACTCAGCACTCGGCCGCTTGATGTGATTGAAGGCCCGTTGATGGACGGGATGAACATCGTGGGCGATTTATTTGGTCAGGGAAAAATGTTTTTGCCGCAAGTCGTGAAGAGCGCGCGCGTGATGAAGCAGGCGGTCGCGCATCTCGTGCCCTTCATTGAAGAGGAGAAAAAGCGCGGCGGCGGCGTAGCGAAATCGAAAGGCAAGATCGTGCTCGCTACGGTGAAAGGCGACGTTCACGACATTGGTAAAAATATTGTGGGCGTGGTGCTCCAGTGCAATAACTTCGATGTCATTGATCTCGGCGTAATGGTGCCTTGCGAGAAGATTCTCGCGGCAGCGCGCGACTCTGGCGCGAACATCATCGGGCTTTCAGGCTTGATTACGCCTTCGCTAGAAGAGATGGCTCATGTAGCTACCGAAATGGAGCGGCAAGGTATGGATTTGCCGTTGCTTATCGGCGGCGCGACCACATCGCGGATGCACACTGCGGTAAAAATAGCACCGTTTTATTCCAAGCCCGTGGTGCACGTCACGGATGCGTCGCGCAGCGTAGGCGTGGCCACGACCATGATGTCCGATGAAATGAAAGCGGCGTACGTGAAAGAGTTGGATGTGGACTACGCCCAAATCCGCGAGCGCCACGCCTCGAAAAAAGCCATACCGTTGCTCGAAATCGAAGTGGCGCGCGCCAATAAATTTGTTGGATTTAGCGGCGAATATGCCCAATTTGCACCGCAGGTTCCGAAGCGTATTGGCGTAGAACATCTGCACGATTACCCGCTCTCCGCGCTCGTGCCCTACATCGACTGGACGCCGTTTTTCTTGGTGTGGGATTTAGCCGGGAATTACCCTGCGATTTTGCAAGATGAAATTGTGGGCGAACACGCGCGCAATGTGTTCCGCGATGGGCAAGCGATGTTAAAGCGAATCGTAAGCGAAAAATGGATTACCGCCAGCGCCGCGTATGGTTTGTTTCCCGCACAGTCAGATGGAGACGAGCGGATCAATTTTTTCGCCGATGAATCCCGCACGGCCACTGTCATGCAATGGCAAACACCACGTCAACGGCAAAAGAAAACAAATGGCAAGCCGAACTGGGCATTAGCCGATTTTGTAGCGCCTTCTGATACGGGTGTGAATGATTACGCAGGGTTGTTTGCCGTGACCACTGGCTTAAACATCGAAGAGCGTACGTTGGCGTTTGAATTGGCGGGAGACGACTACAACGCCATCATGTTGAAAGCGCTGGCTGATCGTTTTGCTGAAGCCTTCGCCGAGCATCTGCACTTGCGTATTCGAAAAGATTTTTGGGCTTATGCACCGGACGAAACTTACACACCAGAAGAGTTGATCGCCGAAAAATATCAAGGCATCCGGCCTGCGCCTGGCTACCCCTCTTGCCCCGACCACACGCCGAAAATTAAAATGTTTGAAGTGCTGCGTGCGGGCGAGATTGGCATGGCGCTCACCGAATCTTTAGCGATGACGCCGGCGGCGAGTGTGTCCGGCTTTTACCTCGGACATCCGGGGGCGTTGTATTTCAACGTTTGAGCGTGTTTGGCTTGAAACGCCGCAGCAAAAAAAATGAGTACTTTCTAGGCGATAAATCCCAAAACGTCCCGTTTTTACGCCGCAGGTATTTACCGTTTCACCATCTCGCTAGACTTCGCAAAACTATACGTCGCGCCCAAACCAAACGTGATCGCGTTTGATTTGAAATGCAGCGGGCTTGCGGTATTGGCAGCATTAGAGCTGCCGTCCCAACGTGCAAATACGGCAACGCTGAGTTCGGGGGTCAGCTCCTTGTAGAGCACTGCCGACGCTTTCGTAGCCATCAAGCCCGATTTGGCGGCGTAGGCGGGGCGAAGTGAGGTGGCGAACTCTGGGGCCACGCTGTAGTAGTGCGCGTTGATTTTTTGATCCCCCACGAGTACACCGGCCTGCGCGACCAGGCCAATGCCTTTGAAAAAGTGATCGTTATCGTAACGCAGCGTGGGCTCCAACACGATGCCTTGGCGCTTCAACCCACCGTTAATTTCCACTACACCGCGCAATGGCACGTTAAACGAAATTAACTCGCCTTGCGTAGGCTTGGCGACGAACCAACGAAAGCGCGGCCCGACTTCAAACGTGGGCCCGAGTTTGGACATGCCTTTGCGCGCGAGGAGGTCTTGGTTGTTGCCGTCCAAACCCGCAGCGAAACCCAAATCAAACAACCAATTGTCACCGCGCAGCAACCGCGCGCCCACGCCATCTTGATCCACCCGAAAAATATCACCGCGATAGATCACATACGGCACGGGCAACACGCGTTGCACCATTTCGTTCGAGCCGATGTACGCAGGCGTGCGCGCTGCGCCTAAGCCCACGCCTAATTCCCACAAGGGCTGCGGCGTGGGGTCTGCACGCCCGGTGTCGGGCTGCTGTGCGTTTGCGAGTGGGGCGGTAAGCAACACCAACGCTGCAACGGCCAGATAATAGGGATGAACTAGGAACGGAAATTTCATAAGTGCCGAAGTGGGAATTAAAAATAGAGAAGGAAAAACACCTTTGGTTTGTACTGCAATTCGCGCGCGGATGGGGTTTGTTACAGCGTAATTGTTTTTAGTGAAAACTACCTTCGCCTCCGGTGTAAAAAATTGTTCATAGAGCGTCATCCAATGGAGGCTCGACTGATTTGTACAATGCCTTTTCTACTCACACGTCCGGTGCTTCACTTTAGCGTCGAAATTCCGCGAATGTAGACACCAATAGTCTCCCACCAAACCCGGCAATCACTACTGCTGCAACGCGATTGATCGGGCGGCGGATGCGGTCGTACCCTTGTTGCACGCGGCGGTTTGAAAACACGAGTGCGAGGAAGGCGTGCCACACCAAAGCGTTGCAAACCACCACGATCACGGTTAACACGATGAGCGTGGGGCTTGGGTTAGGCGGGAAGATCGTTACAAAAATGCTTCCGAAAAACACAGCAGGCTTCGGGTTGAGAATGTTCGTGGCAAAGCCGCGGACGAACGCAGCTTTAGGTACAATTTCAAGCTTATCAATTTCAGTTGCGCGGGAAGGCGAGCGCCACAGTTTGCATGCCACCCAGCAAAGGTAGATGCCACCTGCGCACTGTATGAGTTGTCGCAGTGCGGGGTGAGCGGCAAATACTGCGCCCACGCCCAGCACGGCCAGCGTTGCCCATACAAACGTGGCGCACGTAATGCCAATTGCCGCCGCAAGCGCGGAGCGCCGCCTTCCGCTCGCTGAAATTTGCAACAACAGCGCAAAGTTCACACCGGGTGTGACGAGCACCACCCAGTGCAGTAGCGAAATCGTAACGAGCGTGGCAATCATGGAGGCGTTTTCTAAAAAATCTCGGGCTCTTCCAGCAGATCATCCCCGCCCAGGAAATCTAAATCTGCGCCTTCGTCGGCTTGCGTGACGTGTTCCACGTACATCTTCGCCCAGCCGCGCGGGTAGCGCGGTTTCGGTGGCACCCACGCAGCGCGACGCAGGGCGAGCTCCGCGTCGCTCAAGCGCACGTTCAAACTGCGCGCGGCTACGTCTACATCAATGATGTCGCCCGTGCGCACGAGCGCGAGCGGGCCGCCTACGTAGCTCTCGGGGCACACATGCAAAATACACGCGCCAAAATGTGTGCCGCTCATGCGGGAATCGGAAATGCGCAGCATATCGCGCACGCCTTTTTGCAGCAATTTTTTCGGCAGCGGAATGTTGCCCCACTCCGGCATCCCCGGTGCGCCTTTAGGTCCGGCGTTGCGCAAAATCAACACACAGGTTTCGTCCACATCCAAGTTCGGATCGTCCATCGCCTTGTTCAAATCGGCGTGGTTATCAAACACCAGCGCCCGCCCGGAGTGCTTCAATAAATGCGGCGAGGCAGCGGAGGCTTTGATGATGGCCCCGCGCGGACACAAATTGCCGCGCAACACCACAATGCCCGTTTCTTTCACCACCGGGTTGGTGAGCGGGCGAATGATGTCTTCGTTAAACACTTTGGCGCTCGCGTTATTTTCCGCAAGCGTTTTTCCTGTGCAGGTGAGTGTTGTGGTGTCCAGCTTTGATTCGAGCTGCTTGACCAGCGCCCGAAAGCCACCTGCAAAATGAAAGTCTTCCATCAAGAAGGAGCCTGCGGGCGTAATGTTCGCAATCACCGGAATGTCGCGGTTATATTGCTCCCACACATCGAGCGGAAATTTGATACCCAGCCGCCCAGACATCGCGGGCAAATGAACGCACGCATTGGTCGAGCCGCCAATGGCGAGCACCACTTTTGCTGCGTTATGAAAGCTCGCCTCGGTTAAGAAACTGCGCGGTCGCAAATCTTCCCACACCATATCTACGATGCGCTCGCCCGAAGCGCTGGCCATGCGCGGGTGCGCGCTATCTACTGCGGGAATGCTCTGCGCGCCGGGCAAACAAAGGCCCAACACTTCCACGATACCCGTCATCGTCGAGGCTGTACCCATCGTGTTACACGTACCATCGGTGCGCGTCATTGTTTGTTCTAAATCGAGCCAACTTTCTTCGCTCAAGCGGCCCGCTTTTTTCTCGTTCAGCCACTTCACCGTGCCCGTACCCGTGCCTACGCGCTGGCCTTGAAAATACGCATTTGACGAAGCGCCCGCTGGCACAAATATCGTCGGCAAATTCATCGAGAATGCGCCCATCAGCGTGCCCGGCGTGGTCTTATCGCAGCCCGCCAAAATCACCACACCATCTAGCGGATGCGAGCGGATCAATTCCTCCACTTCCATCGCCAACATATTGCGATAGAGCATCGTCGTCGGCTTCACCCAAATTTCACCTAACGAAAGCGCGGGCAGCTCAATGGGGAAGCCGCCTTTGCGCAAAATACCTTCGCGCACGCTTTGCGCCCGATCCCGCAAATGCCGGTGGCAGGTAGAAATATCGCTCCAGGTATTGATGATGCCAATCACCGGGCGCTCCATAAACTCCTCGCGCCGATAGCCCGCCTGCGCCATCCGCGCCCGATGGGTAAACGCCCGCATGTAGTCCGGCGCCATCCAGCGTTGGCTGCGAAGTTGGTCGATGCTGAGTTTTTTGGTAGTCATAGTGATGTTTGGCGTAAATACCTACGGCGCAAAAACGGATGGATTTAAAGAATATCTCCCAAAATTCAGCCCTATTTTGCGCTATGCAGGATGTTGAAAAGTGGGCAACAACAAGCAAAGTGTAACGTTCTATTGCAATCGATTGCAAATGACAATTTACGCCGCAATTTCGCAAACGGTGAACTCGCCAAATGCAAGTTTTTTATTTCTACGCGGGATAGGGTTGCGCGAAGCTTTACGCAATGCGATACAAACAAGGTTGTTTACGCAGCTGGTGCCCTCCATGTCACACGAAGTCGTTACGGTGACCTTTCTCGTACGCGAGTACGATGAAGCCATTGAATTCTTCACAAACTCACTTCGCTACACACTTTTGGAAGATACAGTACTTTCCGCTCAGAAACGTTGGGTGGTTGTAGCGCCCGAACAAGGTAGGTTAGGCAGCGCCCTCTTATTAGCGAAGGCAACTACGCCCGAGCAGGTTCTGTGCGTCGGCAAGCAAGCGGGTGGACGTGTATTTTTGTTTCTTCATACGCCCGATTTTTTAGAAGATTTCGAACACATGGAATCATCTGGTGTTCACTTTATTGAAGCGCCTCGCAGCGAGTCTTACGGCAAAGTCGTGGTGTTTCAAGATTTGTATGGCAACAAATGGGATTTGTTAGAGCGCAGAGCGATTTGATATCGAACGAAGAAGTGGTATCAATGTTTCGTACAAAAAACATTCAACATCGTTAAAAAATGGAATGGCAGCGCAATTTACCGATCATTGTGGACGAGGCGTTTGCAGTGCGCGTTGCGGACATTATTGAGCCCGCAAATGAACAGAACTTGCATCGGTTTTCCGTGGAGGTTTTGAAGGAGCGTTAAGTTTGCAATTGCAATTGTGAGTGTGGTGGTCTACGTCTTCAAATACCTGCTGCGCAGGTGATCGTGTCGGAGATGTCGATTCAGCATTTTGAATTTCACGTCAACACGTGGCGTATTCGGAATTTTTCCGATATCCTTATTGTCCTGGCGATTGCGCCTGTTGTGCGAGAGAATCTATGCGTTTTAAGTCTGAATTACCCACTACAACCTTGGCTAGTCGTCGTGCTCGACGCGAAACGCTAAAGCGCATCGGCGTGTTGAGCGCCGCAACGGTCCTCGCTCCGCACAGTTTCGCGCAAGAAAAATTCCCGAGCCGCCCTATTACACTCATCGCGCCGTGGCCCCCGGGCGGGAGCAGCGATGCGGTAATGCGTGCCATCGCGGAAAGCGCGGGGCGCCAGCTTGGGGTGAACATGATCGTTGAAAATCGCCCGGGTGCGGGTGGCACTTTAGGCGCGAACGCGATGGTTACTGCGAAGCCCGATGGCTATACGCTCACCCAATTGCCCCTTGGCATTTACCGCATTCCACACATGCAAAAAACTACGTTTGATCCGATTAAAGATCTCACGCACATTGCTTGTTTAACGGGCTACACGTTCGGGCTCGTCGCGACCAACGATGCGCCGTTCAAAACGCTGCAAGAAATGGTGGCCTACGCCAAAGCCAATCCGGGCAAACTGGAATACGGCCACACAGGTACGGGCACGACGCCGCATTTGGCGATCGAAGAGTTCAGCCAAAAAGCGGGTATCACGTTGAACCCTGTGCCATTTAAGGGTTCGGCGGAAATCATGCAATCTATTTTGGGCGGACACATTCGCCTTATGAGTGGCACACCCGAATTCGCGCCGCACGTGCAAAGCGGCAAGCTACGCTTTTTAGCCACGCTAGGCTCCAAACGCAACAAAGCGTTTCCCGATGTGCCCACCGTGAAAGAGAGCGGTTGGGATACGATTTCAGAATCCCCTTTCGGCATCGGTGGGCCGAAAAATATGGATCCCGCCGTGGTGCGCACCCTGCACGATGCGTTCGCAAAAACCATTGAGGATCCAAAAGTATTGGAGGCATTCGATAAATATTTTCAGCCGGTGATTTATATGAATACCGACGACTACAGCAAATATGCAGTGCGTACGTTTGAGGCCGAACGGGCTACGATTGAGCGCTTGGGCTTGGCGAAGAAAGGCTGAAGATCGGGCCGAGCAGTTCGCGCCCGCGCCCGCAGCATCTCAAAAATTGAGCGCTTTTTTGGGGAGATAAATCTCAAACCATGACTTTTTTACGCCGCAGGTTTTGAGCTAGGTAAGCACGACAGGGGATCGCGTGCTGCGGGCCAGAAACGATCATGATCCTACTTCATAAACCTGGCGTTCAGCCTATTTACAGCAACTGCAAACAGAAGGAGAATTTCAACAATGCCTAGCACCATCAAATTGCACCGCGTATTTCGCGCGCCGCCGGAGCGGCTCTACCGCGCGTTTCTCGATGCCGATGCGTTGGCAAAGTGGATTGCGCCCAATGGTTTCACAGCGAAAGTGCATCACCTCGAGGCGAAAGTAGGCGGCACATTTCGCATGTCGTTTACCAACTTTTCTACCGGACACGCCCATGCGTTCGGCGGGGAGTATCTAGAGTTAGTCCCCCATGCCCGACTGCGCTACACCGATGTGTTCGACGACCCGAATTTGCCGGGAACGATGACGGTCACTGTAGACTTAAAAACGGTGATGGGCGGCACAGAACTTACTGCTACCCAAGAGGGCGTGCCCGATGTCATCCCCGCTGAAATGTGCTACCTGGGCTGGCAAGAGTCGATGGTGCTTTTGGGAAAATTGGTCGAGGCGGAAATCCCCGGCTAATCGCGTGAGCTGAGTTCGGTTTCATTCATGTGAAACTGCGAGTCACCTTTGGCTCTTTGAACCCTGCACGCAATCTATGGGCGCTCTCTCCGCACTCTACCCGTCACTCAAAAATAAGCGCGTGTTCATCACCGGCGGTGCGTCGGGTATCGGTGCGGCGCTGGTTACGCACTTCATCGCGCAAGGCGCGCGTGTTGCGTTTGTAGATATTGATGATGCCTCTGCTCAGGCATTGCAAGCCCAGCTCGACGCCCCGGATCGGGTGCGCTATCGCCACTGCGATATTCGGGAGATAAAGTCTCTACAGGCCGAAATTTGCGCCGCAGGTAAAGCCTGGGGCGGGCTGGACGTGCTCATCAACAATGCGGCAAACGATGTGCGCCATGACTACAAAACGGTAACGCCCGAGTATTGGGACAATAACCACGCGATCAATTTGCGGCCGCAATTTTTCAGCATGCAAGCGGCGGCACCGCTCATGGGCGCAGGCGCGAGCATCATCACGATGAGTAGCGTAAGTTTCATGCGTCGCCGGCCCGGTTTTGTAGGCTACACCACTGCCAAAGCGGGTATTATTGGGCTCACGCGCACGATGGCGCAAGAGTTGGGCGGGCAGGGAATTAGGGTGAATTGCGTCGTCCCCGGCGCGATCAAAACCGAAAAGCAAATGGCGCAAGTGGTTACCCCGGCGCTGGAGCAATCGTTTCTGGATAATCAAGCACTGAAATTTAGGCTTGATGCCGATGATGTGGCCGCAATGGTTTTGTTTTTAGCTTCCGACGATGCGCGCGGGTGTAGCGGGCAGGCGTTTTTGGTTGATGGCGGGATTGTGTAGTGCAAAAAAATCAGTAAAACCTGCGGCGTAAAACGAGCCCGATTTCGAATTTATCTCCCGCGCGAATTCAGATTGCTAAAAACACCACATCTACGCCCCAAGCACTGATTGTTGCGGTGCAAAACGCAACGCGCATACGCCCGAACAAGGCGCGATCAATATCGCGGATTCTCTCCGTTGATACAGAATGCAACACACTTGCTTTTTTTGGGGCACGCTCTACTTTTGTCGTTGCACGTGAGCGTCGTTGAATGTAAAACCTTAGTTATTATTGATAATGCATAAAAATAATGACGAGGTTACGATGTTTGAGTACGTTTTTTTTGGAGAAATCGCTACTTCCGCTATGTGGCAAATGTCCCTTTCACCGCGCTGCGCTTCGGGTTTCACCGCACGTCTTTTTAGTGCGTGATGATGCCCGAAAGGCTGCCCAGCTAACAGGGAGCGCCCGGCGAATGCAGGCGTCAATGAGGCCCAGCCGCCAACTTCCGTTTGGCGCGCGATTCACTACGTGGCCGTCTAGCATGCTTACTACACCTATTTTCTATTAAATATTAAAACAGTCGGGCGAGGTTTTTATGTATTCAACAGCAAAAAAAATGATCGGCTGCAGCGCCTTTTTTGCGATCGTAGCGAGCATATCGACGCAATTATTCGCAGCAACCTTAACGGTGACGAACAACGCCGATAGCGGCGCGGGATCGCTACGAAATGCGATTGCCTCAGCGATCGCGGGCGATACGATTCGGTTCGTGACGCCAATGACGGTAACGCTCACCACCGGCGAGCTCATCCTCAACAAAAATCTCACCATCGTAGGCGATCTAGACGGCAACAACACGCCTGACGTGACGATTGACGCCGCCTACAACAGTCGCGTATTGAACGTGACCACCGGTACGATTACGCTAAACGGCTTAAACATTACCCGCGGATTCCTCACCGGTGCTGGCGGCAATGTCGTCAACCTTTCTTCGCAGCAAGGCGGCGATTCTCTGGGAGCAGGCATTCGCAACGCGGGCAACTTAACGATAACCAACAGCACCGTTTCCGGCCATGTTGCAGCGGGCGGCGGCGGGAGCGGTGGCGG
>JANMDS010000512.1:0-4568 GCA_031376405.1 Betaproteobacteria bacterium | reverse complement strand
CCCAAAAATCTCGTCCAGAGCAAGCTTCAGTAAAGAACTGACAGCTGGGCCTATATGAACGTAGATGCATCCGTCGGGCGACATTAGATCACGCATCAAAATCAGCCGCTCATACATCATCGTTCATATAGGCCCAGCTGTCAGTTCTTTACTGAAGCTTGCTCTGGACGAGATTTTTGGGAGAGATAACTTCCAAAACAATATTCGTTGGAAACGAATGTCCGTGAGTGGCTTCAAGGGCAAAAACAAGCTCCCATTCAATCACGAGTCAATTTTTCTTTATACAAGATCTGATCGTTTTACTTATCACCCGAGACACTCAGCGTATTCGGAAGAATATAAGAGTCGTTTTCGGTACAAAGATAAAGATGGGCGACTATATAGGGCAGATCAAAATCTCGGGACCGCCACAACGGCAGAAACGATTGCGGAAATGCGACGCAACAATCTGATCTACGAGGGCGAAAATGGAACTCTTTATAGAAAGCAGTATCTCGATGAGCTTCCCGGTGTCTTGCTGGATGATATCTGGACTGATGTGCCTTGGGTAACGGCAGGAAATCAGAGAATTGATTACCCGACTCAAAAGCCAGAAGCCCTCATTGAGCGAATATTGCAATTAAGCACTAACAAGGACGATCTGGTCGCTGATTTCTTCTGTGGTTCTGGCACAACGGCTGCAGTAGCCGAAAAGCTAGGACGCAAGTGGATAGCGACGGACCTTGGAAAATTCGGTATTCATACAACACGCAAAAGGTTGATCGGTATTCAGCGGGAGTTGAAGGCCGCAGAAAAGTCATTTCGTGCCTTCGAAGTCTTGAACCTTGGACGCTACGAGCGTCAAGCCTATCTCAATGTTGGCGGTCGCCTCTCAGGCAAACAGAAAGACGACGCGCTGGCCACTAAAGAGCGCGAGTTCCGTGATCTCATCCTCAAAGCCTACAAGGCAACCGGGTTTGGTGGTGACGAAGGCGCGCCCGCACAGGACGGCTTCTTCCACGGCGCACGCAATGGCCGTCTCGTGGTCATTGGTCCAATCAACTTGCCCGTCGGCCGCCTTTTCGTCGAAGAAGTTATCACTGAATGCCGCAAGCGCGGCGCTTCCCGTGCTGACATCCTGGCATTCGAGTTTGAAATGGGACTTTTCCCGGCCGTTCTGGAAGAGGCGAAGAGCAAGGGCATCGACCTCGCGCCGAAATACATACCCGCCGAAGTCTTCGACAAGCGCGCGGTTGAAAAAGGCCAAGTGGTCTTCCACGACATCAGCTTTGTCGAAGCCAAGGCGCATTACCACAAGCAACGCAAATTCGCGGTGCGGATCGAACTGACTGACTTCTCAGTCTACTACTCCCAAGGTGCCGCCGACGCTGCCATTGCTGCCCTCAAAGAGGGCAAGAGCGAAGTCATGTGTGAGAAGGGACAACTCTACAAGGTCGCTAAGAACAAGGACGGCATCGTCACAAAGGAAAAGTTGACCAAGCACTGGACCGACTGGGTGGACTACTGGGCCGTAGACTTCGACTACATGAGCCGACCGGAAATCATCAAGGTGCCCGTCGGCACGGGGCTGGGCGGCGTCGCCACACTGCCGGGCTTTGAAGCGTCTCAGGGCGATATAGATTTACCTCAATTCGAAGAACGGAAGACAGGTGCCTTCATCTTCGAAAATGAGTGGCAGAGTTTCAGAACACGCCAGAACCGTGATCTCGATTTGAAAACGGCCGAACACACTTACGAACAGCCGGGGCGTTATACCGTCGCCGTCAAAGTCATCGACATCTTCGGTAACGATACGATGACTCTGGTGCCGGTGAACGTGGGGTGATGCTGGAGAGTTGGTATGAACCTCCTTCACCCCACCCAATGAAAGAGTTTAATTGCAGGGTGGGCATTGTTCTGTATGCTGCAATGTCCTGATAGATTATTCAACGCTCGTACCGAATGTACGGACCAAGTGCATTTTCGACTTTTTTAAGCTGCTCTTCAATTGCCAACTCTGCTTTGTCTTTGGCGAAAAAGTTCTCTGCCGTCGTGCCCGTTGGAACCCATCCTAAAGCGTCGAAAGTTCCGGCTATGTAATTCTCCCTACTGGTAATCTCGGCCGTAGACGTTTCCTCGTCTTGCTCTAGAAATCCGTTCAGCACTTCCAACACTGCTTCCATATCGGCGTCGATACGCATTTGCCTCTTGCATAAGCCGAGTATCGCAGCGTTCAGTTCTTCATCGGCAAACTTGACCCTAAGAATTCTTAAGCGGGAGATTAAAGCTGTTGCGAGAAGATTTGCTTTTTCTCGGGCATCCTTATCGAACAATTGCAAAGCGCGATTTGCCGCTTTTGTAGTAATTGGCCGACTGTAAAAGCCTCGACTACCTTTTGCTTTTTTAAGCGTAGCTCCAAGTTCTACAGCTATGTTCAGAAGTGCCTCAGCATCTTGTGCTTTTGTTTTTGCAACCTCAGGCCTTTGCCACCGCCAAAATGCGATTGTGGCTACTCCAGCGGCTATCAGCGTTCCAATACCCTGCATCCAGTCGGTTATCTTCACATCATGAAACAGACACGCGGTGTTGATCGGGTGCACCGCAAAGTGCAATATCAGCCATATAAGTCCGAACAAGAACCAAGCGAACCAGTCCGCCAAGCTGAAATATTTCATGCCACCCCGATACGCACCCACGTGCTCAGTGAACCCCTAATTAGCCGACGCTAATCTGGACGCGTAAAAAAGCAACATGCCGAATACTACCGGCCTATCCTCGTTGGATGTTTGCGCATCGCTATCGCGGATTTATTAACGTTGAGCAGGTCGGCGACCGCGCCGCTCGGCACAGCCAGAGCCGACTTGAACCATATCATGCAAACCAACGAATTGGATCGTCTCCGCAATCGTTAAGCGCAAGTGCGCAGAACTTAAATCAACGGCCATGAATGCGAAGCCGCAATTGACTTAATGTCCGTGGACCGCAACGCATCCGACATTGAGAAGTCGATCGGCGGCTTTGATAAGTCAGCCAGGGGGCAGACCAATGCAACCAGTGGGCTTATCTAGCCTGCGATGATTACAATTTGCGCCATAGATTAACGCACAGCCCTTGAAAGCATCGCAGACCTGGTGGTGTGGCGGTTTCCGCCATTTCGCCATGCAAAGGGGGACGCCAAAGACCATGGACTGCCTTACACCCTGGCCTTACAACTGGTGGACCAACTCGCCCATGCAGAGTGCAAGTCAAACTAAGGAGCAAGAATCCGACAACTCAATTTAATTTTCATGATTTGTTCTCACATCCCTAGTCTATTGTCGAATTTTGGCATCTTTGTTTGAATGCAGCGAACTACCAATGAGTTTGCTAGATGTAAGTGTAAGGGCTGTAAGGCCAAGAACGTGGCTGGCGCACGGTGACGATTAATGTCCGCCACGTGTTCAAAAACGCTTGCCAATTTTGGTCCCGGAGAAGCCCGTGTTTGCGGTTCATTTCAGAGGGCCGTCATGTGTTCAAAAAACAGGTGTTTTGTGAACAGTCTATTAGGAGGTTTTCGGTAGGCTGATGGAAGCCACAGGTTCGGATTTCTATCATGTCAAAGCGCGTCGCAATTTACCTTCGAGTGAGCACGGCCGGTCAAACCACAGCCAACCAACGACTCGAGCTGGAAGCGTGGGCCAAGGCGCGGGGCTATGACATTAGCGGCGTCTACGAAGATCACGGGATCAGTGGCGCAAAGGGCCGGGATAAGCGGCCCGAATTCGACCGGCTCCTGAAGGATAGTGCTCGCCGCCGCTTCGACGTGATCGCCGCGTGGTCGGTTGATCGCCTCGGGCGCTCACTGCAACACTTGGTCGAGACTCTTAACGAATTGAACGCCACTGGCGTTGACCTTTACTTGCATCAGCAGGCGCTGGATACGACCACGCCGAGTGGCCGGGCAATGTTTGGTATGTTGTCGGTATTCAGCCAGTTTGAACGTGAGATGATTGTTGAGCGCGTGCGTTCGGGTATGGCCCGCGCGAAGTCCAAGGGCACGAGATCCGGGCGCGCAATAGGCAGACCGAAAGTGAGTAGCAGCGTGGCAGACGGTGCACGTGCTGGGCTCTTGGCTGGTCAGTCTGTACGTGAGACGGCGAACGCGGCAAAGCTCTCGGTTGGCAAGGTTGCTGCGATCCGGCGTGCACTAGTGGTGAGCGGGGCGCTGACCGCGTGACGAGGCTTGTGGGTTGCGAGTCCACAATCAATTCTTCCAAATCAAATCTGATTGACGGGACTTGAGTCCGAACTCGTCTCGCGCAAAGTCATCGCGCTGCGATATAAATGAACTTGCTCCACGCTTAGTGTTTCTACCCCCGGGGTCGATTCGGACGGGCGGTAGATGGGAACCCAACGGCGGTAGTTGGGGCGGCCGTCAAAAAAGTCGCAACCACGTTCGCCTCTGATAATAGCGCTGGTCGCGAGGATAGTAGAAGCCTTTTTCAACTGAAAAGGCCGGCGGCCAGATTTATTGAATACGCCGCCAACCTTTTAATGGTTGCCCTCGAACAGACCGCTAGCTGCTAATTCGATTTACGGGGCTTCATCTC
>JANMDS010000507.1:0-5960 GCA_031376405.1 Betaproteobacteria bacterium | reverse complement strand
GTACCAAGTTTCCATGCCGCAAACGTTAACGCCGTTTGGCGCGTTTCAAATGGGCCAAATGCTGCAGCCGCTCTCCGAGCAGGGCGTGCTCATCGTAGGCTCGGGCAGCATCACCCATAATCTGTATGAGTTCGATCTGCGAGCCACAGGCGAAGCCGAGTACGCGAAAGAATTTACCCAATGGGTACGCGAGAAAGCGCAGCTCGGCGATACCCAAGCGCTCATCAATGCGCACAGCCACGCCCCGCACGCGGCACGCGCGCACCCGACCAACGAACACTACCTGCCGCTCCTTATTGCCTTGGGTGCAGCCCACAAAAATGCAACCCTTGAAGTGCTCGATGGTGGTTTTACCTACGGCGCAATCGGGATGGAATCGTATGTTTGGCACGCACAGTAACTTGACTCATAAAAAATCGATGCACCCGACGATCATCACGCAAAAGCCCGCAAAAATAAATACGCTCATGCTGCTCTTTCACGGTGTGGGTGGAACGCCTGATTCCATGCAAGGCGCTGCCTCCCGTCTGGCCACTGCGTGCCCCAATGCAATGATTGTGTGCGTCGCGGCGCCCTTTGCGTGCGATCTAGGTGCGGGGTTACAGTGGTTTTCGGTGCAAGGTATTACCGAAGAAAATCGCCCCGCGCGGATCGCCGACGTTTTGCCAATTTTTGAACAGGAAGTGAAGCGCTGGCAAAACATCGCAGTCGTGGACGCAGCGCACACCACACTCTTTGGCTTCTCGCAAGGTGCAATTATTTCCCTGGCCGCCGTGGTTGGGCTCGCCAACTTGGCCGCGACCGTGGTTTCCCACTCTGGGCGTTTCCCGATCTTGCCTAACGCGATTTCACCTGATGTGAACATTCACCTGATCCATGGCGAGCGCGATGAAGTGGTGCCCTTTCATCTTTGTGCAGCCGCGGTTGAACGGCTGCAACACTTGGGCGCGCGCGTCACGCTAAATGCCCTCCCTGCGCTCGGCCACCAGCTCAGCCATGAGAGCTTGGAAGCAGTGGTTGCCCGGCTCAAGGAAACCAACGAGTAACCAAAACCTGCGGCGCAAAACAGCCATTTTTTCGGCAAAGTTTGCCCAAAAAAAGCGTGCTTTGCGCCGCAGGTATTTTTGAGCCTCAATTCAAATCGAACGCATCCACATCAATACTCAACTTCACATCTTCGGAGACCGAGAGTTGTTGCGCTTCATCCAATGCGGCGTGTAGGTGCGCGCGCTCTTTCGCTACGATCAAGAGTTGCCAGCGAAAGAGCGTCGCCCGGCGCGCGAGCGGGCTGGGCGCGGGGGGGAAGCTTTCTACCGAGGGCATTTTTTCGATGCGTTTGTGGATGCGCGTGAGCGCGTGTTGCGCCGCATTGCTATCGCGGCTCTCCGCGCGCACCATCGCTAAAAATTGCGCGGGCGGCAGGCCACTTTCGGCGCGCTCGGCGAGCTCGCGCTTAGCGAATTCGGTGTAATCTTGCGCGATGACGGCGTGAAATACCGGGTGATCGGGAATATCCGTTTGAATGAGCACTTCGCCCGGCAGCGCCGCCCGCCCCGCCCGCCCCGCCACCTGCATGAGCTGGGCAAAAAGCCGCTCCGGGGCGCGGAAATCGGGGCTGTAGAGCGAATCATCGGCGCCCAACACAATCACGCACGTGAGCTTGGGAAAGTCGTGCCCCTTAGCGATCATCTGCGTGCCTACGAGCAGATCAATCTCGCCTGCGGCCATTTGGCTGTAGAGCGCCAACCAGCTGTGTTTGCCCCGCGTGCTATCGGCGTCGGCCCGCTCTACGATTTTTTCTGCGTAGCGCTTTTTCAAAAACGCCTCTACTTTTTGCGTGCCACCGCCGAGCGTGAGCAGCTCGCTATTGCCGCACTCGGGGCAATCTTGCGGGACGCTCGCTTTCGCGCCGCAGTGGTGGCAGCGCAGCTTTTGATCGAAACTATGAAACACCATGCGGGCATCGCAATCGACGCAGCGGGCTTCCCATTGGCAAACGTGGCAATGCATTACCGGCGCAAACCCGCGACGGTTCACGAACACCATGGCCTGCTCGCCGCGAGCAAAGCAGGCATCGATCGCTTGCAGCGCGAAGCCGCTCAAGCCTTCGGTTTTTTTAGCGTCCCGCGCGGGAATGAGCCCGATGCGCGGCGGCTTGGCTCCTGCCTGCGCACGAGTGGGCAAGTTGAGCGTGGCGTAGCGGTTGCGCTGGGCGTTGGCGAATGTTTCGAGGCTGGGCGTAGCGCTGCCGAGCACAATCGGAACGTTGCGCGCACGCGCACGCAGCACGGCCAAATCGCGGGCGTGGTAGCGCGGCGTTTCTTGTTGCTTGAACGAGCCGTCGTGCTCTTCGTCCACGATAATGAGGCCGAGCTTGGGGCACGGGGTGAACACGGCCAGGCGCGTGCCGAACACGATATCGGCTTTGCCTTCGTGCGCCGCGAGCCACGCCCGATAACGTTCGCCATCCGATAAGCTGCTGTGTAGCGCCACAATCGTTGCGGTCGGGATTTGCGCCGCGAGCCGGGCCATCCACTGCGGCGTGAGGTTAATTTCCGGCACCAGCACCAAGCTTTGCTCGCCCCGGGCCATCGCTGAGCGCATCGCGGCCACGTACACCTCGGTTTTGCCACTGCCGGTAATGCCGTGCAGCAAAAAGCCTCGGTGCGTGCCGAGCGCGGCGATGATGGCGTTGGCTGCTACATTTTGCTCGGCATTTAACGCAATTTCTTTCAATACCTGCGGCGCAAAATCGGCACTTTTTGAAGCAGATCTCTCCAAAATTGGCTCTGGGGGCAAGGCAAGCGCGGTGGCAAGCCCGGTTGGAGCGCGGTAGTAGCGCTCTACAAATTGCGTGAGATGAAACAAGTCTGGCGCGACGGCGATAGGCTCCACAGCGGTAATGTCCTTCACCTTTTCTGCGGCCATCGTCGGGCGGACGTTAATTTCCGTTACCACACCCCGCAGCGGCTTGCCGCGCAAGGTTACGCTTACCACGGCCCCCACTTCAACGCGCACGTCGTAGGGCAGTCGGTAGACCAGCGCATGGGCCATTGCCACGCGCAGTCCCACCAGAACGAACGGCGTTTCTATGCGATTTGAATGATTTTTTTGGTTGATTTGGCGTGTTCGCTTCAGAAGTTACATTAAGTGTGCGCTCAAGTTTCGCGCCAGTTCACAGCTTTTAAAACTACCCACAATCGCTGTGGATAACTTTGTGAATAACTTGCCACCAACACGGCTAAGCCCCAGCAAACACAGGCTTTTTACTGGAATGCGCAAATTCAAGTCATAAAAATAAGATTATATAAATCAATTACTTAAACTAAAAACTGGTGATTTCAAGCGGGTTTGGTGTTCGTATGCTGGGGAAAAGCGAATTTTGTTGATAAGTATTGAGGATTCACGCGGGTTTGCGGGCTTGTCAAGTGAATTGAGCCGCTTTATTTATATTTTTTATGGCCCCGGTTGTCACATTTTTTGCGCGCTGAACGCCCGTTTGCTCTCGGCATGGACGGTTGCGATCAATTCGCCCACCAATTCGGGCTTGGAAGCGGGGGTCAGGCCGTGTCCAAGGTTGAAAATGTGCCCTGGCAACACGCCCGCCTCGGCCACGCAACGTGTAGCCGCCGCCCGCACCGCAGCGCTCGAGGTGGTGACCACCAGTGGGTCTACATTGCCTTGCAGCGCCACTTTTTGGCCCACAAGCGCGCGTGCAGCGGCCAAGTCAGCGGTCCAGTCCAACCCAACGGCTTGGGCGCTGCTGGCCGCCATTTCGGCGAGCGAATGCCCTGCCGCGCCCTTACTAAAAAGCAGAATGGGCGTTTTGACCTGGCGCTGCACCCTTGCGATCACATCGCGCATCGGTGCGAGCGAATATTGACGGTAATCTGCTGGGCTGAGCACACCGCCCCAGGAATCGAAAATCATGAGGGCATCGGCCCCGGCGCGGCTTTGCTCCACCAAATAATCGGCCACGGTGGCGGTAAGCGCATCCAGCAGTTGCTGGAACACGTGCGGCGCGCTGTAGAGCATGGATTTGGTGAGTGGGTAGCCATCGCTGCCGCTACCTTCTACGCTGTAGCAAGCTAACGTGAACGGAGAGCCCGCAAAGCCAATGAGCGGTACGCGGTTATTTAGGCCGCGTTTGCAGGCCGATACCGCCTCAAACACATAACGTAGCGAATCCATCGGCGCGGGCTTCAACTTGGCCACAGCTTCCGCCGTGCGCACAGGGCGGGCAAATCGCGGGCCTTCGCCAACGGTGAACGATAGCCCCAAGCCCATTGCGTCGGGGATCGTCAAGATGTCGGAGAACACAATCGCCGCATCAAGCGGGTAACGGTCAATCGGCTGGAGCGTAACTTCTTCGCAAAACGACGCCGAACGCACCATGTCCATAAACCCGCCCGCCCGCTCCCGCGAAGCTCGGTATTCTGGCAAATACCGCCCTGCCTGGCGCATGAGCCACACGGGGGTGTACGGAGTAGGTTTGAGCGCAAGCGCATCGAGAAAGGTGGTGTTAGCGAGCATCGGGGCATTTTAGGGGACGCGGTAGAACGGCTTAGCGAGGTTCAGCGTTTTAAAAGCGCTCAACGCGGGGACGCGAGAGCTTAAACGCGGAATAGGCGTGGATTTTCGCGCGCTATTTCCCGCTCGCTCCTCGTTGCGGTTAATTCGCCAGCGCTTTGAACGCTTTTTTTTGCTGTTTTTTCAGGAGATAAAGTCAATAAAGTGCCGTTTTTACGCCGCAGGTATTTCTGCTGCCACCCCCGATTTGATGCAACACAGCATCGGCACTAAACTATAGCCACTCAATTCTAAAAACGAAAGGCCCATCATGGCACGCGAAGTCGTTGTTCTCTCTGGTGTTCGCACCGCAATTGGCACGTTTGGCGGCAGCTTTAAAGATACCCCCGTCTCCGAACTCGCCACCATCGCACTAAAAGAAGCGGTGGCGCGGGCGAAAATTGATCCTGCAGGTATCGGTCACGTGGCCATCGGTCACGTCGTGCATAACGAGCCCAAAGATGCCTACCTTTCGCGCGTGGCCTCGCTCAACGCGGGTTTATCGAAAGAATCCGCCGCGTTTAACGTGAATCGTTTGTGCGGCTCGGGCTTGCAAGCTATTGTGTCCGCATCCCAAAGCATCATGCTGGGCGACACTGATTTCGCCATTGGCGCAGGCGCCGAGAACATGACGCGCGCACCGATGTGGATGCCCACCGGCCGCTGGGGCCAGCGCATGGGCGATGGCAAATTGGTAGACCCGATGACCGCCGCGCTGCACGATCCGTTTGAAAACATTCACATGGGTGTAACCGCCGAAAACGTGGCCGTGCAATGTGGCATTACGCGCGAGCAACAAGATGAATTGGCGGTAGAAAGCCATCGCCGCGCGGCTGCGGCCATTGCAGCGGGCTACTTCAAAGAACAAATCGTACCGGTTACTTTAAAGTCTAAAAAGGGCCCGATTGAGTTCGTCACCGACGAGCACGTACGGGCTGACGCTTCGCTTGCAGATATGGCCAAATTACGGGCTGTCTTCCTGAAAGAAAATGGCACCGTCACCGCTGGTAATGCATCGGGGATTAACGATGCCGCTGCTGCGGTGGTTTTGGGCGAAATGGGTGCAGCCACCAAAGCCGGTGCGAAGCCGCTCGCTCGCCTGGTGGCCTACGCGCACGCGGGCGTAGA
Source organism: Betaproteobacteria bacterium (assembly GCA_031376405.1). Taxonomy (GTDB): domain Bacteria; phylum Pseudomonadota; class Gammaproteobacteria; order Burkholderiales; family Casimicrobiaceae; genus JANMDS01. The sequence continues at coordinate 263 of JANMDS010000507.1, read as the reverse complement.
GCCCCGCACAATGGGCTTGGGCCCCGTGCCCGCTACCAAAAAAGCACTCGCAAAAGCAGGCTTAACGCTCGGGCAAATGGATGTAGTGGAATCCAACGAGGCCTTCGCCGCGCAAGCCTTGGGTGTTGCCAAAGAGTTAGGGTTTGATCCGAAGAAAACCAACCCAAACGGGAGCGGCATCTCTTTAGGCCACCCTATCGGTGCCACGGGCGCAATCCTTACCGTAAAAGCCATTTACGAGCTGCACCGCACGGGCGGCAAAT
>JANMDS010000491.1:0-1788 GCA_031376405.1 Betaproteobacteria bacterium | reverse complement strand
CCCAAAACATGAAACAACGACGCGGAAATCGACGTGACTTCTTGAACACTACTGTTTCGGCCGGTGTTGCCGCAGGAATGGCTCAAGGTGGCTTTTTTTCGGCACCAGCTCACGCCAACGAAAACAAGAAACTCGGGGTGGCTGTCGTTGGACTTGGCAGCCTCAGCACAAACCAAATTGCGCCTGGACTTCTTAAGACGAGCCAATGCAAACTAACAGCCATTTGTACCGGCACGCCTGCCAAAGAAAAAATCTGGGGCGACAAGTACGGGATCAGTCGTGATCACATCTATAACTACGATTCGTTCGACAAGATCGCATCGGATGAATCCGTCGATTTGGTTTACATCGTCTTGCCCAATAGCATGCATGCCGAATTTACCATTCGGGCCGCCAAGGCAGGCAAACACGTGCTGTGCGAAAAGCCGATGGCTAATTCGTCCGCCGAATGCCGAGATATGATAGCAGCATGCAAAGCAGCCAATCGCAAATTGGCAATCGGTTATCGATGCCAATACGAACCACATCACCTCAAGTGTATGGAGCTCGCACGCAGTCAAGAGCTCGGTGCGATCAAAATGATCGAAGCGGGTTTCGGATTCAAAATCGGCGATCCAAACCAATGGAGATTGAAGAAAAAACTCGCAGGCGGCGGCGCTCTGATGGATGTGGGTATCTATGCCTTGCAAGCTTGCCGCTACTTGACGGGCCAAGAGCCGATTAGCATCACGGCACAAGAAACCAAAACCGACGCGGTGAAGTTTGCTGAAGTCGACGAGTCGATTACTTGGCTCATGAAATTCCAGTCGGGTGTCTTGGCCTATTGCAGCACCAGCTACAACTTCAATGGCCTCAATCGCTTCCAGGCTATCACCGACAACGGTTTCATTCGAATGGATCCAGCGTATAGTTACAGCGACAATCGCATGGAGACATCCCAAGGCAAGGTGGAGTTGCCACAACAAGATCAGTTTGCCACCGAGATGGATGAGTTTGCTAAATGCATCTTGGAAAACAAGGCCTCGAAGGTGTCCGGCGAAGAAGGACTCAAAGACTTACTAGTAGTCGAAGCCATTTATCAATCGATCCAATCAGGCACCACCGTCAAGCCAAGCACTTAACCGTCAATTAGTTCATGAAAACCCACAATACTATTGTTGGAATCGATGCACCATCGCAATCGAACCCTTCGGAGATTCTTCGAATGAGCCCGGAAAAGGCCATTCGTAACGACGCGGACCCTGAGGTCCAATTGTTTCCGACGATTGGGTATCCGATCGCCAACAATTCACTTTGGCGCATTCAAATTCAAGGAAGAATCTCGCACTCCGTTCCGGCATCGTTCGGCAAACGACTCATGCTTCGCGGCTTGATCCGGGCCTTGGAGATTCCATCCCATACTGCTTCTGGAGCATTGTTTCAGCAACGCGTTCGCGGCTTTTTGGCAACCCCCATCCCAGGCGCGCGCGTGCAAGTTGAATTGGCAGGGCAACATTATGTTCTACGACGCAAATCCAAAGCTAGCGGTTTGTTCACTTGCAAATTGGATCTGACTGCAAAGCAACTCGAGGGCTATCGAACCTATGGCTTGCTGCCAAACCAAAGTAGCTCCAGTGTCGACAACCATTGCATACAGAAATGGGATATCGGCTTGGGGCAAATCAGCAGCCCCGTGTTTCTTGCAGAACGCACCGGTACAAGTGTCATTACCGATATCGACGATACCATCAAGTTGACTGAAGTGAACAGTCGCCGACGGATGTTGCAACGGACTTTCGCGGAGCCATT
>JANMDS010000405.1:0-2123 GCA_031376405.1 Betaproteobacteria bacterium | reverse complement strand
ATGCCAGGAACTCCACAATTCTTTGGCTGCAGTGGCGCATTTTGTACGATGGCTTTTGTGAGATGCAATGTCTATGCAAAGCAAGCGTGCGGCCGGAAATGCAGTTCGACTCAATAAACTGAAAGACTTCGCTGATCCTTGTGAAAAGAGGACATCACGAGCATGCGAATAAATATTGATAAGCGGACATGTGTTGGGCTGTATATTTGCTACGCGACAGGGGTGGCACTGGAAAGTTTTTTGGGTTTGCATTCAGCGTTCTCAGAAAATAGCGTCCCCGGAGCAGTGCCGATTCCATTTTTTAGGTGGATCCTCGTTCTGGTTCTTGTGGCTTCAATATGCTATTATGCCATAGTAGGCTCGCGTTATTTACTTCTAACCGCAATGAGCGCTTCGCTAATTATTGCACTTCTTGATGTGTTGCTATTTATTTCGAGAGGACTATTTTTTGAGATAAATTATCTCATGCTTATTGTGATTTCGACTGCGCTGGTCTGCTGTCTTGCCTTTGCCAGCTTAGAAACGACAAGCGAGTGATCCCTCTGGGTGGCGGGACCAAGACGGCGAGTGTGTGCATTTCGGTCATGACTACGATAATCAGCTGGCGATCCGCGCGAAGGTCTCGCCGGCCGCCACCACGCACTTCATCCACGACCTGTGGGGCAATGTGCTCGCCGAGACCAACGGCACGGCCACGGGAACAACCCGCGAATACATCTGGCTGCCGGAGGTCGAGATCGCGCCGGCGGATGGTGCAAGGTCGCAGGTCGACCGGCCGATTGCTGTGGTGAATGCTGTCAATACGGCGACACCGGCCACGTGGTACGTCTCAGTCGATCACCTCAACCGCCCGATCCAGATGACCGACGCGGCAAAAGCCAGCGTCTGGGCGGCCGTCTGGCAGCCCTGGGGCGGGGTGCACTCGAACACCGGCACGGCATCCTTGGATGCCCGCCTACCCGGCCAATGGTTCCAAGCCGAAACCGGCTTGCACTACAACTGGCACCGGCAGTACGATCCGACCGTGGGGCGGTACACGCAGCCCGATCCGCTCGGGTTCGTGGATGGGCCGAGTGTGTATGGGTATGCGAAGGGCGCGCCGCAGTCTTTGCTCGATAAAGACGGTCGTAATTCAGGCACTTTCACAGGTGGACGCATCGGCGGAGCCATAGGTGGTCCGGGCGGAGTTATAATCGGCGCCATAATTGGGACCGCTATCGTTTACTATTGCTCAACCAATGACAACGATTGTCAAAAGAGGCTAGACAACCGATATCTGAAGCGACTTGGATTCGACGCAGAGGAAATAAAAAGGGAGTACTTGGGAAATAGAGTGAAAACGTCGCTTTATGAACTCTGCCAATGCAATGATGGAACAATTGCAATCAGAAATTTAGGTTGCGTGGGGCCAACAACTCGCACGCATTACAATGTGTACTCGCCGTGAACTCGGGAAGCTCTAATCATTCGGTACCAACAGATGTCTGAAGTTACAGCCCGCTTCACGCTAGTAGGCTTCGACGGCGACTCCAAATCGCTTTCGGCGCTCCTTGGCACAACGCCTGATCAAAGCGGCAATCGCGGTGAAACGCGGAAGCGAAAGCACAATTCAAACCTGTCGTATCAAGTTAAAGAATCGTTCTGGGAATTGATTATTAAGCGAAACAACGTGCTTGATGCCGGTGCCATTGCGAAAGAAATGATCGCAAGGTGCACTCCTCTTTCCGCGGCATTAAAAGACGCTACGCTTCGTTCAGAATGGCCAATCGCTCGACTTTCGCTCTACATTTATTTTGAAGAACTGGAATCTAGACCTAGCTTGTGCCTGGAAGTGGATGATCTAGCCTTTTTAGCGGATAATGGCATTGAGCTAGATATTGGAATTTCTTGAGTTGCTCTGGCTTGTCAATCGCATCGTTGAGGGGGCAACCACCCTCTGGCCGCATCATCCAGGTCACCACCAAGCAGAATGCCACTGCCGCGTCGGTTACGTTGTCGAACGCCATCATCTACCAGCCGATGTCGCGGCTGCTGCAGTCGATGACCTATGGCAACGGGCTCAACGACTGGAACACCTACACGGCCAACTACGAGCTGGACGTGCTGGGCGTCTACAATGGCGC
>JANMDS010000390.1:0-1742 GCA_031376405.1 Betaproteobacteria bacterium | reverse complement strand
CGGCGCTTTAGCTCAGCTGGTTAGAGCGATGGAATCATAATCCACAGGTCCGGGGTTCGAGTCCCTGAAGCGCCACCAACAAATTCAATGACTTAGCTCCACTGCGAGCTAGGTCAAAGACCCCAGAGCCAACTTTTTTGTCTCGAGCGTGAAACAAAAGTGATTTTTTGAGGCTCATTTGGCCGCCTCTACTCTGGGCACTAAGCGGGTCGCCGTTTCTTGTTCAACATGGGTTTTCGGCTGCACCAGCCTCGCCTTTGTGCGTGTTGCATACTGAATTTGCCGCATTTGGCTCACAGCCAGCCCAGGCGTTTACTCACATTTCTACGAGTTCGCGCCGATGGCCTTGGAAGGCCATCGGCGTAGCGGTTTTCCACTCCTGACGCAGAGATTCTTCGCTGGTCGCGTGATACGCTGGCGCGCCATTCAACAGCGGCGCGAAACTGCATTAGCAGCGCCCTTCATCGAAGAGACCCACCCCCATGCTCACAGGCGAACTTCGCGGCCAAATCGACCGCATCTGGATGGCCTTCTACACCGGCGGTATTTCCAACCCGCTGGAAGTCATAGAACAAATCACCTACCTGCTCTTCCTGCGCCGTCTCGACGACTTGCACACGCTCGAAGAAAACAAATCCCTTCGCCTCGGCAAGCCGATAGAAAACCGCGTGTTCCCAGAAGGCAAAGACGCCCGTGGCCGCGACTACCTTGATTTACGCTGGTCGCGCTTCAAAAACTTCGCGCCCGCCGAGATGTACACCGTGGTCGGCGAACATGTGTTTCCGTTCATGCGCTCGATGGGTGGCGACGGCTCCACTTATTCGCACCACATGAAGGATGCGCGCTTCACCATCCCCACGCCCGCGCTGCTGGCCAAGGTGGTGGACATGCTTGACCATGTTCCGATGGAGGATCGCGACACCAAGGGCGACCTGTACGAATACATGCTTGGCAAGATCGCCAGCGCTGGGCAAAACGGCCAGTTCCGCACGCCGCGCCACTACATCCAGTTGATGGTCGAGATGACCGCGCCGACCGCCAAGGACGTGATCTGCGACCCGGCCAGCGGCACCTGCGGCTTTCTCGTCGCGGCGGGCGAATACCTGCGCGACAAACACCCGGAAATTCTGCGCGACCCGAAGGCCCGCGATCACTTTCACCACGGCATGTTTCACGGCTACGACTTTGACAACACCATGTTGCGCATTGGCAGCATGAACATGGCGCTGCACGGCGTCGAGAACCCAGACATTCGCTACCAGGACTCGCTGGCACAGGATCATGCAGGCGACGAAGAACGGTACACGTTGCTGCTCGCAAATCCCCCGTTCGCCGGGTCGCTCGATTACGAAAATACCGCCAAAGACCTGCTCGCCATCGTCAAAACGAAGAAGACCGAGCTGCTGTTCCTCGCGCTCTTCCTGCGCCTCTTGAAGCCCGGTGGCCGCGCCGCCGTGATCGTGCCCGACGGGGTGCTATTCGGCTCATCCAACGCGCACAAAGAGCTGCGCCGCATGATCGTCGAAGAGCAAAAACTTGACGCCGTGATCTCGCTGCCGTCCGGAGCCTTCAAGCCATACGCCGGTGTGTCCACAGCCATTCTGATTTTCACAAAGACCAACTCCGGCGGCACCGACCACGTCTGGTTCTACGACATGCAGGCCGATGGCTTCTCGCTCGACGACAAGCGCACCCCGCAGCCCGACAAGTCCGACCTGCCAGACATTCTGGCTAGATGGAAG
>JANMDS010000365.1:0-3913 GCA_031376405.1 Betaproteobacteria bacterium | reverse complement strand
GTGGCACATACCCACGCCGAGGCGATCAATTTCGAGCAAGCACTCGACTTCGGACGGCGCGTGGGCGCGCCCAATTTGATGAAGCTCGATTTTCAGCAGCGCGCCGAGCGGCTGAAAGCGTTGGCGAAATATTTGAATGAACACAAAGAAGCGCTCTACGCTGTGTCTGCACATACGGGTGCGACGCGCGTGGATAGTTGGATCGATATTGAAGGCGGCAGCGGTACGCTCTTTGCCTACGCGGGCGTGGGCGTGAACGAGCTTCCTTCGGGTAACGTGGTGCACGAAGGGCCCGTCATGTCGCTAGGCAAAACCGGTGCGTTCGCGGGCACGCACATTCTCGTGCCCCGTGGCGGTGTTGCCGTACACATCAACGCGTTTAACTTCCCCATATGGGGGTTACTCGAAAAATTTGCACCGAGCTTTTTGGCTGGTATGCCGTGCATCGGCAAGCCCGCAACGGCCACGTCGTATCTCACTTTTGCACTGTGCAAACTCATCGACGAAAGCAAAATCTTACCGGCAGGCGCGCTGCAACTCATTATCGGCGGTACCGGTGATCTACTGGATCGCTTGGATGAGCGCGATGTCGTCACTTTCACTGGCTCTGCGGACACGGCGGCGAAATTACGCACCCACCCCAACATCATCGCCCGCTCGATCCCGTTTAACGCCGAAGCGGATTCGCTCAACTGCGCCATTCTTGCGCCGCAGGTATTGCCGGAGCACGAAGAGTTTGAGCTCTTTGTAAAAGAAGTCGCAAAAGAAATGACAGTAAAGGCAGGGCAAAAATGCACAGCGATACGGCGCGTGATCGTGCCGCGCACGCATGTAGATGCGCTCATCGAAAAACTCTCCGCGCGCTTAGCAAAAGTAACCGTGGGCGATCCGGCCATCGAAGGCGTGAGGATGGGTGCGCTGGCTTCGCACGCGCAGCTTAGCGATGTGCAAGCGCGCGTGAAAGCCCTCAATACCTGCGGCGCAGAAACGGCCTTTTTTGATAAAGATCTCCCCATTTTGGGCGAAGGCAGCGCACACGGCGCGTTCCACACGCCCGCGCTCTTGTTGCACGACGCACCGATGGATAACGAGGACGTACACGCCATCGAAGCCTTCGGCCCGGTGGCTACGCTCATGCCCTACGGCGATTTCGACGAAGCGCTCGCGCTCGCTGCCAAAGGCCGCGGCAGCTTGGTCACCACGCTCTGTGCACGCGACGCGAAAACCGTCGCCTACGCCGTGCCGCAATTGGCCGCGCTGCACGGGCGCGTACACATCCTCGACGCCGAATCCGCGAAAGAATCCACCGGCCACGGCTCGCCTTTGCCCCAGCTCAAACACGGCGGCCCAGGTCGCGCGGGCGGTGGCGAAGAGTTGGGCGGCATTCGCGCGGTGAAACATTATTTGCAGCGCGCCGCAGTGCAAGGCTCGCCCTCCATGCTCGCCGCCGTCACCGGCGAATACGTGCGCGGCGCGGTGCGTATTGAAACGGAGGTTCACCCCTTTCGCCGCTTCTTTGATGATCTACAAATCGGCGAATCGCTGCTCACGCCTACGCGCTCGATTTCGGTTGAGGATATCGAAAAATTTGCCTTCCTCTCCGGCGATCATTTCTACATGCACATGGACGAAGAAGCTGCAAAAAAATCCCCTTTCGGCCAACGCATCGCCCATGGCTATTTCGTGCTCTCCGCCGCCGCCGGCTTGTTCGTCGCCCCCGAGCCCGGCCCGGTGTTAGCGAACTACGGATTAGATACGCTACGCTTCACCAAGCCCGTCGCCATTGGCGACACCATCCAAGCCCGGCTCACCGCCAAACGCAAAATTGATCGCAATAAAAAAGACGCGAATGGCCAGGGCCAAGGCGTGGTCGCGTGGGATGTGGAAGTAACGAATCAATTGGGTGAGCTGGTGGCGAGCTACGATATTTTGACGTTGGTGTCGAAGCGTATGGGTTAAAACTAAAGTCATTCCAAAATCGTCATCAAGCGCGCAAACCCACTGTCGATCACCACCTGCGGCGCAGAGTAGCCAAATTTTTAGAGAAATCTCCGAAAATCGGCTATCTTGCGCTATGGGCATTTCAGAAATATTCCTAAACCCAGGGGAAGACGATGCCCGAAGGGTGGTTGAGGGTTTTGCGTGACGCGAGGGCGCGGCTCGTTCCGATGCAACACAAAGCGCTTCGCGTATGTCCGCGCGCTGCAACCGAAAAAAAGGTAAAACAGGAGAAGTGATGAGGAGCGCTTGATGAACCGAAACATTATCGTTGCTTGCGCGGCAACTACCGCCATCCTCGCTGGACTCGTGTGGCTGCTCGCGAATGGGGACGCAACGAAAACGGCTAGCGCACAAGCAGCGGAGGCGGGCGCTAAGCTCTCGGCGCAAAACGTCGGCCTCGCGCCACAAAATGTGTTGGCTATTCGCGCGAACGCGCCGAAGCCGAGCGCGGCTGTCTTGTCAGTGGCGGTTAAGGGCGCATCGGCGAGCGCGCCCTACAAAGAATCGGAGCTTGCACGCTCGCGCCGTATGGGCGAGAGCGCGCAAGCACTGCTCGCGCGGATCGCTCAGTTACCCAATGATGGTGAGGCGCTGAGAATGAGGGCGGAAATTTTGGGGCGCTGCGCTAAAGTGAAAAACGACGAGTGGGTTGAGGCGCTTAAAGACAACAAACGCTATGCAGAGGCAGAGAAGCTTCGTAAAGCAGACCCGCGCGCAGCGTTTTTAAACGGACTCCCTACTGATCAGCCAGACTACGCGGCGCGCATTGCCGCGTTTGATCGGCTCAATATCAATCCGCGCTATTGTGAAGGGCTTGAGGAAAAAGAAATCACCAAGGAAGAGCTGGACGCGCTCTACGCGTCCGCGGCAAAATTGGGGGATGTGCCTTCCATTGCAAAAGCATTTGCATGCGACATTGCGAGCGCGATGCCAAAGTCCAATCCGAATTCAACATTTGCCGAGGAGCTAAAGCGAGAACCGGTGAAAATTGAACTCACCCCCGCGCGGCAAGAGCAATTGCAAGACCTATTGCGCGCCGGACACCCCGAGTCAATCCGCTATTTGATGTGGGCGATGAACGTGAAATACAGCAATGTAAACGTCAAGCTTCCTGGTGCTCCTGAAGAAAATAGCATTGGTCACTATACCTATAGACGCGCTTTAGAAGAGCTCGTTACCTGCGATTTAGGCAAGCCCTGCGCGGGGGCAAATACGCCAGCGCTAGATCGTCGGTGCGCATATCAGGGCCAGTGTGGGCTGAACTCGATTCCCGATGCAATTCACTTTCACGAGCTCTCGCCCGCCGTTTCACAAAGCGTAGAAAAAGCCCGACAAACGCTGCGCGATGCTATCGTCACGGGCAGCTTTAGTGAGATGAAATTTGAGCCGGTAAAGGCTAACGCGAGTGATGTGTTCTCAATCTCCAATCAATCTGCGGGCGAAGAAATTGGGTGTCGTAGATAGAATGTGCATACGCAGGCAAGAGCGGCGCGCTCGGCGATCAAAAGTATCGTTCGGTCATTGAAATACCTGCGGCGTAAAAACAATAGTTGTAGGAGGATATCTTCCCAAAAATACTGCTTTTACGCCGCAGGTATTTTTAGACAAATTAGAAGTGAATCCCCCGCATCAAATTCGCCAACGCTACCGCATCGGGCGAGACTTTTTGCGCGCCTTCTTTCACGCCCTTAGCCGAATCGGAATCGGGAAACATTCGAAAGGTCGTATTCATGGCAATCTGGGCTACGCGGGGCACGAGCGCATGCATCACTTCGCCCATTACGCCTAGACGCGTAGCAATGCGCACAGGTTTGTACACGATGGCTTGCACTACTAAATCCGCAGCTTCTTCGGGCGAGAGCGTGGGAATATTGTTGTACATCTTGGTGGGCGCGATCATGGGTGTGCGCAC
>JANMDS010000337.1:0-2201 GCA_031376405.1 Betaproteobacteria bacterium | reverse complement strand
AGAAACCATCGGTTTCGACTACGGGCAGCGGCACGCCATTGAGCTCACCCAGCGCAAAACCGTAATCGCCGCGCTGCGACAGCAATTTCCCCATTGGGGTACGAAGTTGGGCGACGATCACCTGGTCGATCTCAAAACGCTCGGGCAATTGAGTGATACCGCGCTCACCTCGGGTGCTGCCATTGCCTACGAAAAAAATGGCTTACCCAACACCTTTGTGCCGGGGCGCAATTTGCTTTTTCTTACCTACGCCGCCGCAGTGGGCTACCGGCGGGAACTCAACATCATCGTCGGCGGTATGTGCGAAACCGATTTTTCGGGCTACCCCGATTGCCGGGACGATTCGATAAAGGCCATGCAAGTGGCGCTTTCGCTGGGCATGGGGCAGCGTTTCACGCTCGAAACGCCGCTGATGTGGATAGATAAAGCGCAAACATGGGCGCTCACCAAATCGCTCGGTGGCAACGCGCTCGTGGAGTTGGTAGTGGAACACACCCATACGTGCTACCTGGGCGAACGGGGCACGCGGCACGCTTGGGGCTACGGCTGCGGCACCTGCCCAGCTTGCGCGTTGCGGGGCAAGGGCTATACGGAATTTGCAAAATCATGACCTACGCTGTTAAAGAGATTTTTTATACATTACAAGGCGAAGGGGCAAACGCGGGGCATCCGGCGGTCTTTTGCCGGTTCGCGGGCTGTAATTTATGGAGCGGGCGCGAAGAAGACCGCGCAACCGCAGTATGCAAATTTTGCGATACCGATTTTGTAGGCACCGATGGCACGGCAGGCGGTAAGTACGAAACCGCGCACGCGCTCGCAACGAAAATCGCCGTGCATTGGCCGAGCACCGATTCCGAAAACCGGTTTGTCGTCTTCACCGGTGGCGAGCCGTTGTTGCAGCTTGACGAAGCGTTAATTGCCGCGCTGCACGACCGCGACTTCATGATTGCAGTAGAAACCAACGGCACGATTGCCCCGCCGGAGGGCATTGATTGGCTATGTGTAAGCCCAAAAGCGGGCTCGCAGTGGATCGCGCGCGCAGGCGACGAGCTGAAGGTGGTGTGGCCGCAAGTGGGCTGGGTGCTGGCAGATTTTGAGGCGACACAATTTGTAAACCGCTATTTGCAACCGATGGATGGCCCCGATCGTGCGCGCAATACCCAAGCTTGCATTGATGCCTGTTTGGCGCACCCGCAGTGGCGCTTGAGCCTGCAAACCCACAAAATTACCGGAATACGCTGATGTTCGTGCTTTCGCAACAATTTCATTTCGATGCCGCCCACACCCTGCGCCGTGAGACGGACGCGACCGGTAGCCGCCGCGTACACGGACACACCTACCAATGCGAGGTGTCGTTTGCTGGCGAAGTCAACCCGAAGACTGGGATGGTGATGGATTTGGGTGTGCTCCGGCAAGCCATTGTCGGGGTGCGCGATACGCTGGATCACCATTTTTTAGATGAAGTGCCAGGCGTGGGCATCCCCACTTTAGAAAATTTATGCGCCTACGTATTCGTGCAGATTTCACCGCACGTACCGGGCATTACGGGTGTGCGAATTTGGCGGGATTCGGTAGGCGACTCGTGTACGTTTTCGGTGGCTGTGCCAACCAAAAAATAAACCAAACCTGCGGCGTAAAAACGGCACTTTTGAGGAGCTTTTTTGGCAGATAAGTTCCAAAGAATGCTGTTTTTACGCCGCAGGTATTTAGCAGAAAAAGGTATTTCGATGGAAGATACTCCCCTCATTCCAAACCCCCGCCAATGGCAAGCCGACGGCTGGTCTGCGCGCGTAATCAAAAATGAAGACGACGATGGCTGGGCCGTGGAGATGATCAAGGATGGCGAGCCGGAGCCGGCACTGGTGGGGCCGTGGACGATGGGCCGCGACAAGAAAAATCCCAAGCCGCTTGACGCGAATGCATTTCACACATTGGTGAAAACTGCGTATGAAGTCCGGCGGCGGCATGAGCAACATTTGCACGCGACCCTGCACAAGAAAGTGGTGGTTGGCGCGCGCGATGCACCGATCACGGTGACGCTCGATATCGTGCCTGACGATGAAAATCCTTACGCGATTCTCCCCGCGCGGGAAGCGCGCAATCGCGATGGCGCGCCGCTGGCGGAGGCGCGTGTGGCGTCGTCGTTTAAATTGACCGATGCGAGTGCGTTGGCGTGGATCGCGGATGGATATCGCCTTCCA
>JANMDS010000313.1:0-7316 GCA_031376405.1 Betaproteobacteria bacterium | reverse complement strand
GGGCCTCGAAACAGGTGCCGATTTAAAACACGTGCCGTATCGCGGCTCGGTGCCGGGTATTACCGATGCTGTGGGCGGCCAAATTGCCTGCATGATTTGTCCACAAGGCGATCATTTGACCAACCATCGCGCGGGCAAATTGCGCATCTTGGCCACTTCGGGCGCGAAGCGCTCGCCGTTCGTACCGGAAGTGCCCACGTTCGCTGAGCAAGGCTTCAATGAGCTTACGGTGGAAGAGTGGTTTGGATTCTACGCACCGGCCAAAACACCCGCGAGCGTTATCAGCGCGGCAAGCCTTGCCATCCGCAATGCCATTGCCGAGCCGAGCGTGCAAGAGTCGTTAAAAGTAATTGGCCTACTTCCTGGCGGCACGACGCCCGAAGAAATGGGCCGATCCGCCAAAGCCGAATACGATAAGTGGGGCCCGCTCATAAAGAAGATTGGGTTTACCGCGGAGTCGTAATTTCAGAAAACCCTGCGGCGCAAACGGGTTCAACAAGACCCCTTTGCGCCGCAATTTTTTGTAGTTTAGAAAGTCCAGATGCCCTATCAACCCAACCCCACAGAAATCAGCACCATTCTTTTCGATGTGTTGCAAGCCGATAAACAACTCGCTGAATTGAGTCGCTTCGCGGAGTGTGACCGCGATGTGATGGAGGCGGTGTTAAACGAAGCGGCGGGATTTATTGGCGAACACATAGCGCCTTTAAATCGGAGCGGGGATGAGGCAGGTGCGCAGTGGAGAGACGGTGTGGTTACGTTGCCACCGGGCTTTGTGGCGAGCTATGCGGCGTTTCAAAAAGCCGGTTGGCCTGCACTTAACGCCGAGCCTGAGGATGGCGGGCAAGGCTTGCCGAAGCTTTTATATGCAGCCGTTTCGGAATGGCTGAACGCGGCGAATCAGGCGTGGAACATGGCCCCCGGGTTGCTACACGGTGCGTATGAGTGTTTACGGCACTTCGGTAGTACCGAGTTGAAAGCTCGGTACGCCGCAAAAATTGCGAGCGGTGAGTGGATGTCCACCATGTGCCTCACCGAACCGCATGCAGGTAGCGATTTGGGCTTATGCCGAACCAAAAGTTTGCCGCAGGCAGACGATACCTATCGCGTATCGGGCGAAAAGATTTTTATTTCTGGCGGCGAGCACGATCTCACGCCGAACATCATTCATTTTGTGTTGGCACGCTTGCCGGATTCACCCCCCGGACCAAAAGGTTTATCGCTTTTTCTCGCACCCAAATTTTTGCAGGATGGCACTCGAAACGGCGTGCACTGCGACCGCATTGAAGAAAAAATGGGTCTGCACGCGAGCGGTACGTGCGCCATGCGTTTCGACAACGCGATTGCCTGGCTCGTGGGCGAGCCAGGCAAAGGCTTAAACGCCATGTTCGTGATGATGAACGCGGCGCGACTGCTGGTGGCCATGCAAGGCATCGGTACTTTAAGCGCTGCTTGGCAACTCGCGGATCATTACGCTCGCGAACGCACGCAAATGCGCTCACCTGGCGCGCGTGACGCAACCAAACAAGCCGATCCGATCATTCAGCACCCCGCCATCGCGCGCGTTCTCGACACGCAACGGGCATGGCTCGATGCGGGACGGGTGTTAGCGTATCAAACTGCGATTGAGCTCGATGTAGCCGAATACCACCCCGATGCCGAGCGCCGCAAACAAGCGGAAAGTTGGTGCGCCATCATGACTCCTGTGCTTAAGGCCGCCTGGACGCAGCAAGGTTTTGATGGCGCAAGTGCGTGTTTGCAAGTGTTCGGTGGACACGGTTATGTGCGCGAATGGGGCGTGGAGCAGCTCGTGCGGGATATCCGGGTCGCGATGATTTATGAGGGAACCAACGAGATTCAGGCTAATGATTTACTGATCCGCAAAGTGATGGGTGATGGGGGCGAAGCGATGCTCGCCTTGATTGAGCGGCTCCAAAGCAATGTAGCGCAGTGCGGCGGGGATATCGCGCACTGCAAACGCGCCGAGCAGATGCTTGCGAGTTTGAAGATGGCCACGATCGATCGCGCGAAATCAAAAGAATTGCCCTACGCCTACGCGGTTGCGCAGGATTATCTGAAACTCGCCGCCCTCGCCTTTTCGGCATGGGCACACGCACGATTAAGCACGCCACGCGTTGCACCTCAATTCGAGAAAAGCAACGCCGCCGCGCACAATTGGGTTGGTCTCGAGTTCGCTGGTCTACTCTCGATTTTGTGTCGGGAAGATGCCGCGCAGCGCGAGAACACAGTCTAATACCCAGCAATACCTGCGGCGCAAAAACACCACTTTTTAAGAGATATCTCCTGAAAAATGCTGTTTTTCGCACCGCAGGTATTGATACAAAAAATGCTGGGTTCCGCTACGCGGTAAGTGCGCACAATCTGATGGTTGGATTTAATACTATCTACGACTTTCACCTTTGCAGCATTATCGGTTAAGCGACGCACCACCGCAGAGTTGAACATCTTGCCCGGTCATCGCGCTCGCTTCATCGGAGAGCATATACGCGGCAAGTCCGGCGATTTCTTCGGGCCGTATACGCCGACCGATCGGTGGCAGTTTAGGTGGCGCAAGCGCGCGAGCTGGGTCGGAGAGCATAGCGGTTTCAGTGGCAGCGGGTGAAATGACGTTCACCGTAACGCCGTGCGCCGCCAACTCCGCGCCCCAACTGCGCGCCAGCGCCACCAGCGCTGCCTTCACCGCAGCATACTGGCCGCGCCCAGCCATGCCTTGCGCGACGCGGCTGCCGATGAACACCATCCGCCCATAGCCACGCGCCACCATACACGGCGAGAGAACGTTGGCGATTTGGGTTGCGCCGCCAACGTGGATTCGCCAGAGCGCTTCGCCGGCAGCTAAATCAAGTTCGCCCAAATTGCCTACGCGCAAAATTCCAGCAGCGTGGATGAAAGCGTCGACATCCAATTGCGATACCAGTGCGTTTGCAACCGATATCGAATCCATTAAATCGCAACGAACGTGGGTGTATTCAGGATCCTCAATACCAGGTTCCGCGAGATCCCAACCCCGCACGCGCCAACCCTGCACCAACAGCCTACGCGCGATTGCTGCGCCAATGCCTGCACTCGCACCTGTTACCAACGCGATGCGCGCAGGACTTTTATTGGGCACGAATATTGCCATCCGTAATGATCTTTTGCGATTGCGCCATATCGTTTTTCTGAAAACGCACGAAGTCCTCAATCGAGCCTGGCTCCACCAACAAACCTTGCGAGATTAAGCGATCTTTCATGTCCCCTGCTAACGCTTTGTTCGATTCAGCGTTGAGCTTTTGCACAATGTCTGGCGCGGTTTTGGTTGGCGCCCAAAGCCCGTACCAGCTATAGAACTCATACCCAGGAATTGTTTCGCCAATGGCCGGTACATCGGGCATGCTGGATACCCGATTTTTAGAGGTCACGGCCAACACTTTTAGTTGCCCCGATTTTGCGTAATTTGTCGAACCCAAAATGGGATCAATAAAGCCGGAGATACGCCCGCCAAGCAAATCCTGGTAGGCCGGCGCCGAGCCTTTGTAAGGCACGATCAGCAGATCAAGATCGCCCGCTTTACGTAAGAGCTCGGTGGACAAATGCCCTGCTGAGCCCGTGGATCCGATGGCGAACGAAAGCTTACCTGGGTTGGCTTTGCCATAGGCAATAAGTGACTTCACATCGGATGCTGGCAGATTTTTATCTACCGCTACGGCAAGCGGCGCTTTTGCGATCAAGGCAATCGGGGTGAAATCTTTCCACACATCGTACGGCGCTTGTGTGGTCATGGGGGAGGTGGTGAAGGTTGAGGCGTTGAAGAGCAACGTATAGCCATCTGCGGCAGACTTTGCCACCGCATCGGCACCGATCATGCCATTGCCACCTGCGCGGTTTTCCACCACAAACGTTTGCCCGGTTTGGTCGGAGAGCTTTTGCGCGAGCATGCGCCCTACGGTATCAAGCGTTCCGCCTGGCGGGAACGGAATGATGACGCGCACTTGCTTGGAAGGATACGCTTGTGCAAGCGCCTGAGTAGTTGCGAGAACGCACAATGCAGCCGAAGCAGCAGTGGCTATTTTTGCGAAAGTGTTCATTTGAGTATTTCCTCCAAAAGACTTGGTTAAGAGATTAGTCCCGCAGCAATCGCTGCGGCACGGATTGTGGCCATTTCGCCCGCGCTGGGCGCGTGGGTGGGCGGGCGAACGGTTGGGTTGTCCAACACACCCAACACATGCATCGCGGCCTTCATGCGGGCATGGGCTTCGCCCGTGGGCTCGCCTGCGCCATACACGGCATCTTTCATCGGATCGATGCGAAACTGCGTGGCCATTGCCGCTTTCAAATCGCCCGCTTTTACGGCGTTAAACAAGTCGATGATGAGTTGGGGAATGCAGCTTGCGAAGCCTACGAGCGCACCATCTACGCCCTGCACCATCGAAGACAACAGGTATTCATCGTGGCAGGTTAAGATTGCTTTACTCGGATCTGCTGCCCGAATGGCTTTGATATCCCGCGCATACTTATTCATATCCCGCTGACCCACTTTGAATGCCTGCACATAGGGCAATCGAGCTAAATCTGCCAACAGCACTGAAGAATAAGACGCTTTGGTCCATGCTGGATACACATGGCAGATTAAGTCTAGACCGCTCGCTTGATGAATCGCGGCGAAGTAATCCAGCGCGTGCGCGGGTTGAAACCCAAAGCGTAGCCAATGGTGAGGCGGCATCACGTCGATTCCTAATGCGCCAGCTTCTTTGGCCATGCGTGCATGAACCTTCGCATCCTCTAATCCTTCGCACACCACTGAAGAAATCACCGGCAATTTTCCACGTAACGCATCGGCCACGATTCGCGTGACCTCCGCCCGCTCCCCAGGCGTTAAGGCAAACACCTCGCCCGTGTGCCCATTTGTCATCACGGCCACAATGCCATCGTGCCCGGCCAGCCATAGCGCGAGTTTGCGCAATGCGGGCTCGTCGATCCGGTGGTCGGTTGTAAACGGCGTTGAAATAGCAGGAATAATCCCTCGGTAGTTTTGAATAGTGGGCATGGTGTACGTCGAAACGGTGCGCTGTAAAAATCTGAGTGTAGACACGAATCACACAATACAGAATAGACAGAACGCACAATTCAGATATACTTTTTACGTATACTAATTTCATAAAAACAACGACGTGAATCTAGCCGCTTGGACGCTTTTTCTTGAGGCGATTGATTTGGGCAGCTTAAGCAAAGTGGCGCAATTGCACGGCGCGAGCCAACCCCATATCAGTCGCCAGATAAGCGAACTTGAACGCCAATGCGGTGGTCGGCTGTTTCAGCGAAATGGCCGCGGTGTAGCGCTCACCGAACTGGGACGACGGATTGCACCACGCATACGCGACTGGCTCGCGAGCACACTGCAACTTGAAAATGATATCCGGGGCACCGCAGGAAAACCAATTGGAACAGTGCGCGTAGGCGTGTTGCCTTCAATGGTTCATCCGCTGATGAGCACGCTCTATCGGCAGATCAGAGCAGAGCACCCGCTGGTCACTCTCAGCGTTCGAGAGGGGCAAGGCGCGCAGCTTGATATGTGGTTAGAAGACGGTAGCATCGATTTGGCCGTTTTGTATCGGCATACTGAATCACCGAAGAGTGGAGATGTGTATCTTGCCCAAACTCACACCTACTTGATCGGCGCCCGTGGCGACGCGATCACCGCAAAACCCACGATCTCCTTCGCAGCACTGACTACGTTGCCACTTGTCTCCTTTTGCCGTCCGAGCGGATGGCGGGATCTGCTTGAGAAACTTGCAAACGAGCATGATGTAAAGCTCAACGTTGTGCTAGAGGCAGACTCACTCGATTTTCAAATGCGTGTTGTTGCCGATGCAGGCGTTTATGCGCTCTTGGGCTCCAACGCGATTGCAGCGGCATCAAAGTCAGTGCAATTTCAGGCATCCAAGTTGGTCAGACCCACAGTGCTGCGCTACCTCGCAGTAGCGATGGCGCGCACGGGCGAAATGTCGTTGGCGGGCAGAACCGTGATGCACGAACTGCAAGCCCTTGGCGCTTCGGTTTTTGCGCAGAAACGCAAATCTAACCCGCGTGCAACGGTGTAAAAAAGTGGATATTTTCGGCAGATAACTCTCGAAACACGCCGTTTTTACGCCGCGGGTATTTATGCTGGAATCGGCTCAATCTCAACTCGGCAATCGTAGAAGGTGGCCCCGCCCCCCATGTCGGTGAGCTTTTGTGAGGTGAGCACATTGATGCCCTGCCCGTCCTCCATTTCACGCGTCCACCACAGCGATTGCGCGGTGGCACAACCGGGTGTGGCCAGCGCGTTGACCACCGCTTTGAGTTTCACGCTGCCCCGATCATTAAAAATCCGCACCATCGCCCCGCTCAAAATTTCGCGCGGAGCCGCATCGTCAGGGTGAATTTCAATTGTCGGCTCGGGTGCGTCTTTGCGGTAGCGCGCTACGTTGGCAAAGGTTGAGTTCATATAGTGGCGATACGGTGGCGTGTTGAGCGCGAGAGGGTACCGTTCGCTTGCGGTTTCAGCAGGTGCGATGTAAGTCGGATACGGACTCAACCCCAGCGCTTTTGCGCGTTCAGAGTAAAACTCAACTTTGCCCGAAGGTGAAGGAAACCCGCCTTGCGCAAACGGTGCGGCAGTAACGTTCATCTGCGCGAAACCATCGCGCGAAAGCGAGTCGAATGTAATGCCGCGCATGAGCGGGTGGGACCAGTCAAAGGCTTGCCGCGCGAGGGTTTCATCGTCCTCAAACAGTGCAGGCTCGACAAGCTCCAATGCTTTCGCTAACCCACGGAACACGTCACCATTGCTTTTCGATTCACCCAAAGGCGCGATCGCCGGATGATTGATAAGAACGCTGGTGTGTCCGTAACTGCGATGAATATCGAAATTCTCAACGTGCGTGGTCGCGGGCAGCACGATATCGGCGTAACGTGCGGTGTCGGTTAGAAACGTATCGTGCACCGCGGTAAACAGATCTTCACGCGCGATTCCGCGTAACACCGCGTTGCTGTCAGGTGCAACCACTACGGGGTTGGAGTTGTACACGTACATCGCGTGAATCGGTGGGTCGTTTAGTTTCGTCAACGCGTCGCCCAATTGACTCATGTTTACGATTCGCGGTTTTTTGCCGGTGGGTAGCGTAGGCATTAGATCGGGCCGCGCGAGCGCATCTTTCCGTATCGGATAATGCCCACTCGATGAGAGTAAAAAACCGCCCGCGGCTTCTCGCCACGCGCCGGTAAGCGCCGGCAAGCAGGCAATGGTGCGCACGGCCATGCCGCCGCCGGCGTGG
>JANMDS010000293.1:0-9512 GCA_031376405.1 Betaproteobacteria bacterium | reverse complement strand
ATCTTTTTCGTAATAGAAATCAACATGTCCCGCTGCGCCACGGGCTACGCTGTCGCTGCCGTGCGTTTCAGTAACGAGCGTTTGTGCCCGCCAACGTGTGGCTTCATTTGGTTTCCAAACGCCGTCGATGCCTGCCGTCGTGTTGCGCGTACCGTCCGTGTAATCTCGGTGGGTGAACAGGGCACCTACGCTACCGGTATCGCCACCAAATTTAACTGGGGCCCGGGCCCGCGCGATGGTGACTTGTGAACTAGGCTGGGGCCGCCCGCCGGAGCCGTAGGTGCCGGGCTCAAGCAAAAATCCGCCGCCCCGATCTTGCGCGGTGAGTACCGTCGCGTCAAGCTCCTCGCTGCGCAACGTGGTGCGCGCCCCCCAACGCGGATCGCTGATCGCACGCGTGTAAATCGCAGGGATGGCCATCGAATACAGATCCGTGCCTTCCAAAAAGAAGGGGCGTTTTTCTGGTAGATAGATGGCGAATCCGGTGTTGCCCTTAAGTTGGGGGGTATCAATTTCAAGCTGCGAAAAATCCGGCAGTAAAGTGCCATCGATTACCCAAGAAGGCGAGGCTCGCCATTTCACATCAATGCCTGCGTTAACATCTTTTTCAGTGCGCCAGGGCCCACGATTTTCGCGAGCGCGCGCCCCGCTTAAAGTAATGTATGGCGAAGCAACAAAGCCGGCTGATGTTGGAATATCTTTTATGCCTGTGATCGGTGTAGCAACACACAAAAAACACGATGGCTCACGGCCGATCGAGGCGTTTTGCATGCGAATTCGGGTTTCGCGTGGCATGTTGCGGAAAAGGATAAACGTGAGTTGTTCTGGCATCGGGTGCGGTACGCGCAGCGACGACCATGGGATCTTATACTCCGCGCTCCACCCATCGGCGTTAATCGACGGCACCGCTTCAAAATCGTAGTCGGGCGCAAAACTTTCTTCGAGTTGATCTTCGTTCCAAATGCCATCGCCTAACGCGCCGCGCGCGTTCACACGAAAAAATTGCGCGAATTTGCGCGCACCGGTTGGGTCAATCCACAGCACAAAAGACTCTTGTGTGCCAAACACTTTGTCCCGACGCACAAAAGGCGCGGATATTGCGCTTGCGTCAGGGTCAAACGCGCGCACTCCCACGTAGAGCGAGTGCGCATCGTAGAGCATGCGCACTTCTGTGCGAACGCTAGCGACTACTTTTTCACGGGGCATACTTTCAAAAAATTCGTCAACAACGTTTGCCTGCGCCCAAGCGGGCTCATCGAGTTTTCCGTCTAACACGATGGGAGAATAAATGCGTAGGGCTTCAAGGGCAAACGTGGCCGTCGGCGCGAGGATCAGTGTTGTACAAACAAAGCGTGCGAAGTGGAGAGCGGTTTTCATGGCACGAGTTTAGTGTCTGCGCTGACCATTGCGGCTGCAAATCACGCTCCGAAATCTCCACTTCGTCGCAAGTTGCCTGCGGCGTCAAGTTAGTCCAAGCGCGTTGCGAGTGAATCAAACGTGAATTTGATGGATCCTGTAGGAGCGGCAGGATATTTAAACGGAGGGGAATTGTTTCGGTCAGCAGCGCAATGTGCGTATTAGAGATCAATTTCGACCAACACGGGCTGATGGTCTGAGGCCTGGGTTTTCAAATCAACAATTACGCTGCGCACGTGCGGCACAAGATCATCGCTTGCAAACACAAAATCGCACACGATGGGCTCTGGACCGTAGCGTCGGTCAAACAGTCGGAAGGTCGGCGCGTGAGGGCTCGTCCCATGCTTGCAATGCCATACATCGTGAAGCGAAGGCGTGCCGTCGCCAAATGGGGCTTGCAGCCGTTCGTATTCAGCGCTACCCGGCTCGAAATTGAAATCGCCGGTAAGCAAGGTGCGCGCGGTGTGTGGTTTAGATTGAAATGGCCATCCGGTTTCGTCCGCAAGCGGGGGTGTGCGTGCGTGCGAGCTCGCCTGGTCGTGCAGCTCGCGCAGCGCGTTCACCTGTGCGTGGCGCTGACGCTGCGAGTAAAACTCTAGGTGCGTGGTCATGATGCGCAGCGGGCCACTTGCAGTGGGCACGACGATACTTGCCACGCTGCGTGGCATCGAGCGCACCCCACCATCTGCCGGATATGGCAGGGTGTAAGCGTGAAACTGCGAAGCGGGAAGGCGCGTTGCAATGAGATTGCCGAATTCTTGCCATCGCCCATCGCGGCCGCGTTCGCGTACGCCGGGAGCGAAATACACCTCGAACCCAGGTAAACAATCGCGAAGGCGTTGTGGTTGATCAAAATCCGCACCACCTGGTAAATGCCTATAGTTCACCGCAATTTCTTGCATGCAGATAACATCGAAATCAGCCAGTGCGTGAGCGTGCTTCACTACGCGTTCGACGCTTACCATTTCATCAAGACCACAAAACCACTGCACGTTCCAAGTAATGAGCTTCATTTAATCCCCGCACGCATGAACGATTGCACGAACTGACGTTGAAATAACAAAAAAGCAATGAGCAGCGGTGCGGAGGCAAGTAAAGTAGCCGCAGTGATGATGGACCAATCGATCCCTTGATCGGCACCGGTAAATACTTGCAACCCCACGGTGAGCGGCCGCGAGCCTACAGAGTTGGTCACTACCAAGGGCCATAAAAAATTGTTCCAGTGATAGCTCACCGATACCAACGCAAATGCCAGATAGACCGGTTTCGCTAACGGCACATACACGCGCCATAGCGTTTGCAATGCCGATGCGCCCTCTACGCGGGCGGCGTCGTCTAATTCCTTCGGCACACTTTTAAAAGTTTGTCGAAGCAAAAAAATCGCGAAAGCGGAGGCGAAGTAGGGCAGCCCAATAGCCAAAAGCGTATCGACTAAACCAAGCTTGCTCATTGTTTTGTAATTTTCTACAAGCAAGATATCGGGCATCACCATTAACTGCACCAATACCAACGAAAATAAAATATTTTTTCCTGGAAACTCAAACCGCGCGAACGCGTACGCGGCCAGAGTGGAAACGAAAAGTTGCACGACTAGTACCATTGTGACCAGCATGGCAGTATTTAGGAAGTAGCGCGCGAACGGCGCAGCCTCCCACGCCCGCTGAAAGTTCTCCAACGTAAGCGGCGCTGCAAGAATGAATTTTGCAGAAAATTCGGAAGGATGAAAAGCCGTCCACACCGCGTAGACCAACGGTAGGAGCCAGAGCAAAGCCAGCGCCCACGCCGCAGCGGTATCTAGCCAAGAAGGCGCGTAAAAGGTGGGCGCTGCGTGCGCACTCATCGGTAGTGGATCCGTTTATCGAGCACGAAAAACTGCACCAGCGCCACGCTTGCCAGCACCAGCAAAAGCACTACCGTGATCGCAGCCGCGTATGCGGTATCCCAAAACCGAAACCCTACTTCGTACAAATGGTAGAGCAAAAGTGAGGTGCTATTATCCGGCCCGCCACGGGTCATCACCACAATATGGTCAACCATGCGGAAGGCGTTGATCACGGCGTTAATCAACACAAACAACGTAGTGGGCATAAGCAACGGAAATGTTACTCGTTTAAAAAATTGCCATCGGCTTGCACCCTCAATTGCAGCCGCCTCGCGCAGCGAAGGGTTTAAGCCTTGCAGCGCAGCAAGATAAAAAATCATGAAAAATCCAGCCTCTTTCCAAACCGCAACCAGCGTGACCGAAAAAAGTGCCGTTTTTTTGTCCCCTAACCAATTCTGCGAAGGCGAGCCGAAAAGGCCGGTGATTTGATCGAGCAAGCCGTAACTCGGCGTATAGAAAAATAACCAAATATTGGCCACTGCGATGAGTGGCAATACCGTTGGCGTGAAGTACGCCATGCGCAAAAAACCACGGCCACGCATGTTGCCGTTCACCCACAGCGCCATCGCCAATGCAATCGCGATGGAAATGGGAATCGTACCTAATGCGAACCATAAATTATTGGTAACTGCTTTCCAAAATATTGGATCTTCCATCATTGATTGATAGTTTTCTAGCCCTACCCACACCGCGCTACGCGTACCTTTCGGTGTCGAATAAAAACTATCGATGATGGTGGCAATCGCCGGATAATGCGTAAACGCCCCCAGCAGCGCGAGCGCTGGCAGGAGCAAAAGATACGCATTTACGTGGCGATCATTCATAAAAAGTGCCGTTTTTACGCCGCAGGTATTGAGGCTTTTTACTTGTAGCCACGCAGTAACCGTTCTGCTTCGCGCTGGGCGTCTTTCATGGCTTGCTCCGCCGTTTTACTGCCGGTCAGCGCCGCTTGCAAGCCGTCGTTAAAGGCTTTTGTTACGCGTTGGTTGTCGTGCGTAGAAAGCTCTGCCACCGCGTGCGGCAGTTGGTCGCGTGCGACCGCGGCTGGCGGGAATTCCGCCACATATTTTTTGAGCTCCGGCGTTTCGTAGGCCGCAGGGGATACGGCCACATAGCCCGTGGCAATGCTCCACTCTGCCGCGTGTTTCGGTTGCGTAATCCACTTGATGAACTTGAACGAGGCTTCTTGTTGTGCCGGGGTGGATTTTTTGAAGATGTAGAAATTGCCGCCGCCCGTGGGCGAGCCCAAGCGCGCGTTCGCCGGCAACATGCTCACGCCAAACTCAAACTTGGCGTTGTTGCGCACGTTGGTCAGATTGCCCGTGGTCGTCCACATCATGGCCACTTTTTTCTCGAAAAAGTCTTTTGGCGTTGTGCCCCATTCCACAATGCCTTCGGGGTGAATCTTGTGCTTCTTGGATAGATCCATCCAAAATTGCACGGCCTCGATGACCTTCGGGTCGTCGTACTTTACTTGCGTGCCTGTTTCGTTGGCGAGGATCGCGCCGTTTTGCGTGGTCAAACCTTGAAACAACCAGTACGGAAAGCCTGAGGATGGAATCTGCACGCCATATTGCGTAGTCTTTCCGCTCGCGTCCGTTTTGGTCAGCTTCTTGCCTGCGTCCACCAAATCTTTCCACGTTTGTGGCGGTTTGTTCGGATCAAGCCCCGCTTCCTTAAAAAGCTCTTTGTTCCAGTACTGCACCACGGTTGATCGCTGAAACGGTACGCCCCACGTTTTGCCGCCGGTTTGGCTGTTCAACATAAACGCTTTGTAAAAGCTGCCGAGCCATTTTTTGTCGTCATCTGTTTTCACGAAATTGTCGATAGGCACAATCGCGTCTTCGTCGATCAGCGTGAACATGTCGGTCGAGAGCAACACAGAGGTCACAGGCGGTGTGCCCGCTTTGTTGGCGGTGAGTGCTTTTACGATGGTTTCTTGATAACTGCCCGCGTAAATCGGCGTGACCTTAATCGTTGGGTTTTCTTTGCTGAAATCCGCTGCAAATTGATCAATAATTTTTGTAATCGGCCCGCCTACGGCAACCGGGTAGTAAAAGGAAATTTCTGTTTGCTGCGCGAAGGCATCGTTTGTGGCAAGCACAGAAAGCGCGGCAGCGCAAACAGTGCGATTCAAGTTCCAAATCATCTTCATTTCTCCTTTGGGTTCGTCAAGTAGGCAATGCGTGAAGCGTTGTGACATCGTAGTGCATGAGGTGATTTTCATCAAATTTCAGGGCGATAAGTTCGGAAATCGCCACATTTTGCGCCGCAGGTATTCGTGCGGAAATGGTTTGCGAACCTACTTTACAACGCACGATATGGTCTGCGCCCAAATACTCAACAGACTCCACACGCGCCCCGATGCCGTGCTGCGAAAGTGTGATGTGTTCGGGACGAATACCTATCACGCGCGTTCCGGTGAATGCACCAATTTTTGCATCGCTTCCGGCAATTACGCCATCGTGGCACTCAATTAGATTCATCGGCGGCGTACCAATAAACCGCGCAGCAAACGCGGTAGCTGGGCGCGCGTAAATTTCGCGCGGGCTGGCCGCCTGCTCAATGCGGCCCGCGTTCATGAGCACTACGCAATCGCCCATGCTCATCGCTTCGGTTTGGTCGTGGGTGACGTACACCACAGTCAACCCAAGCTTTTGTTGCAATGCGCGCAACTCTAACCGCATTTCTTGGCGCAACTTCGCGTCCAAATTTGAAAGCGGCTCATCCATCAAACAAATTTGTGCCTTCGAAACAAGCGCGCGCCCCAGCGCCACGCGCTGTTGTTGCCCGCCGGAGAGTTGGCTTGGTTTGCGCGCCAGCAGCGCGGAAAGCCCCAAAAGTGAGGAGATTTCTTCCAATTGCTGGTTTTTTTGCGCCGCAGGTATTTTGCGAACATCTAAGCCGAACGTAATGTTTTCAGCTACGCTCAAGTGCGGGAAGAGCGCGTAGTTTTGAAACACCATCGAAATGCCCCGCTCGGAGGGGGATTTGCCGGTCACGTTTGTGCCAGCGATCAAAATGTCGCCACCGCTAGGCGCGTCCAGCCCCGCAATGAGCCGCAGCGTGGTGGACTTTCCACAGCCCGAGGGCCCCAACAAGACGGTAAACGCGCCCGATTCAATCGTGAGCGAAGTTGGCTGCAACGCAGTCACCCCCGCGAAGGATTTGGAAACGGAGACCAGTTCGATTGCGCTCATAGTGTTTGCAATGTTACCGAATCGGCGTGTCGTTTAAAATTCAAGTTGAAGTGACCGAAACAACGCAGCACTCAATTGCCCGAGTGGTGAAATCGGTAGACACAACGGACTTAAAATCCGTCGCTTACCTGCATAAGGGGCGTACCGGTTCGATTCCGGTCTCGGGCACCAAGATTTTCACAATACTTTCTACTGAAACAACGCCTCGCGGGCTCGGGCAAAAAACTTCAAAATGCGCATTTTTTCAGGAGATAAAGCTGAAAAAGCGCTTATATTGCGCCGCAGGTACTGCTTAAAAATGCACCTTACAGTCGCTCAATAATCGTAACGTTGGCCATACCACCGCCTTCACACATCGTTTGCAATCCATAGCGCTTGCCGCTGCGGCGTAGCGCGTGGACGAGCGTGGTCATGAGCTTCGTACCGGATGCGCCCAGTGGGTGGCCCAGCGCGATGGCGCCGCCGTTAACATTCATACGTTGCGGGTCGGCGCCGGTGGCTTTGAGCCACGCGAGAGGGATGGAGGCGAAGGCTTCGTTTACCTCGTACAAATCTATTTCATCGATGCGCAGGCCCGCCTTTTTGAGCGCACGCGCGGTTGCGGGCAGGGGCGTTTCCAGCATGATGATCGGGTCGCTGCCCATTACGGTCATATGGTGAATTCGAGCCAGCGGGGCGACTCCAAGCGCCTTTAAGCCCCGTTCGTTTACGATCAGTACGCCGGATGCACCATCGCAAATTTGGCTCGCGTTCGCAGCGGTAATCCGCCCGCCTTCTTTAAGCAGTTTTACGCTTTGGATGCTCGCAAGGGAAGCATCGGCGCGGATGCCTTCGTCGATTGCATGGTGTTCGCCAAGCACACTGCCATCGTTCATGCGCGCTTCAAGGGGCAATATTTCGGTGCTGAATTTGCCAGCTTGCGTTGCGGCGTGTGCCCGTTGGTGGCTCAGTAACGCGTATTCATCGAGCGCATCTTTCGACAAGTCGTATTTTTGGGCCATCATCTCTGCGCCCATAAACTGGCTGAAGATCGTGCCGTTGTAGCGCTCGGACATTGCGCGGGACATGTACCGACCCAACCCATTTTTTTCAGGCAATGCCGAGGCCGTGAACATCGGCACGCGCGTCATCGACTCGACGCCCGCCGCGATTACACAATCCATCGCGCCAGACATCACCGCTTGTGCCGCGAAGTGCACGGCTTGTTGCGAGGAGCCGCATTGCCGATCAATGGAAGTGCCGGGCACTACTTCGGGCAGGCGCGAGGCGAGCACGGCGTTGCGCGCGACGTTGCTCGATTGCTCGCCCGCTTGGCTCACGCAGCCCATAAAAACGTCTTCGATCAACGCTGGGTCCGCACCCACACGATCTACCAATCCATTCAATATCTGAGCGGCCAAATCGACCGGATGCCAGCCGGACAACCGCCCGTTGCGACGCCCGCCTGCAGTGCGCAGCGCTGCAACAATAAAAGCTTCAGACATGGTGTTTGCCTCTACGAGAAATTAGCGTGGGGCCATGCGAATGGCGCCGTCGAGTCGGATACTCTCGCCATTGAAGTAGCCGTTCAAAATTAAATGCTCCACTAGCGCTGCGAACTCATCGGGCTGTCCGAGCCGCTTGGGGAAGGGCACCGAAGCGGCAAGTGAATCTTGCACGTTTTGCGGGGCAGAAGCGAGCAGTGGTGTGGCAAAAATACCCGGCAAGATGGTGTTCACGCGAATGCCATCGTTCATCAAATCGCGCGCGATCGGCAGCGTCATGCCCACAACACCGGCCTTCGATGCGCTATACGCGGCTTGCCCGATTTGACCGTCTTCTGCGGCGACCGAGGCGGTGTTGATAATCACGCCGCGATCATTATCATCTAGCGTGCCCAAGCGCAGCATCCCCATCGCGGATTTCGCGATGCATCGAAACGAGCCGAGCAAATTAATTTGGATGATGCGCTCAAAACTTGCCAGCGGGTAGTGCTTGGGTTCGCCCGTGGTTTTATCCCGGCTCGCAGTTTTTACCGCGCCGCCTACGCCTGCACAGTTCACCAATATCCGCTCTTGGCCGTGCGCGGCGCGGGCCTTGGCAAAGCCTGCGTCCACTTCGCTTTCGTTGGTGACGTCCACTTTACAAAAGACCCCGCCGATTGATTTTGCAACGGCTTCGCCCTGCGTTTCATTAAAGTCAAAAATCGCAACTTTTACGCCCTGCGCGGCCAAGCGGCGGGCGGTGGCCTCGCCCAAGCCCGATGCCCCGCCGGTGACCACTGCAGAAATGGAAGAAGACAGTTTCATAGAACACACTCACAAAAAGGAATAGAGAAAGATTGGCTTGCGGATAGTTTAACGATTGAAATCAGATATTTGCTACACAACAGTTTGCCGAGCCAACCAGAGCGCACCGTCCACCGCGCTGCCTTTCGGTGATACGCGCAATCGCTCTGCTGGAGCCGATAGAAATGGTTGCAGCTGCTGAGCCAGCCCGCCCATGAAACACCAGGTGCGCCCGTGCTCCCCGCACAGCGCCAGCGCGAGGCTCGAAATGTCTTCTCCAGCGCGCTGAACAATCGCCCGCGCCGCTCGGCTTCCGGCTTCGAGGGCGGCGAACACGGCTGGGGCGAGTTCGGCAAAATCTTTCGCGGTGGCTCGGTGGCTCCACCATTCAATTGGGTTTGCATGAACGAAAGGCACCAAGCGCTCGGCAAGCGCATCCGGCGCATCGCAGCCATCGCGTATGCGCAAAAAATGTTGTAGCGCCTGCAAGCCAATCTGTGCGCCGCTGCCCTCATCAGAAATAGGAAAACCGTAGCCGCCGATGCGCGTGGTCATGCCCTGGCGTCGGGCAAAGCCGATGCTGCCTGTGCCCGCAATCACAACCGCGCCATCGCTGCCAGCGTGCGCGCCGATGCAGGCAATATCCGCATCGCTCGTGAACCGAATGCCTGCAAAGGGAAACGGCATCGCTTGCAATGCGTTGAGCGCTTCGACGTTTGAATAGCCTGCAATACCTGCGGCGCAAAA
>JANMDS010000282.1:0-9109 GCA_031376405.1 Betaproteobacteria bacterium | reverse complement strand
CCGCCCACGTCGGGCGACACCACTACCATATCTGGGTTGCGTTGCTTCCACAAATCGGCCAACAAAATCGGCGTGGCGTAGATATTATCGACAGGAATATTGAAAAAACCTTGGATTTGATCAGCGTGTAAATCCATCATCAACACGCGGTTTACGCCCACTGTGGTGAGCATATCGGCCACTACTTTCGCCGTGATCGGCACCCGAGCCGAACGCGGACGACGGTCTTGCCGCGCATAACCAAAATATGGCATGGCGGCGGTGATGCGCCCAGCGGATGCGCGTTTTAACGCATCGGCCATGATCACCACTTCCATCAGATTATTATTCGTAGGCGCACAGGTGGACTGCAAGATGAACACATCTTTGCCCCGCACGTTTTCTTGAATCTCCACCATCGTCTCGCCATCGGAGAACGTACCGACTTGCGCCCGTCCCAGGGTAATGCCCAAATGCTCGGCCACCTGCTGCGCCAAACGCGGATTGGCGTTGCCCGTGAAGATCATCATGTTTTGCTTGGTCATGGTGGTGGGCGACGGAAAATTTTTGGGGAGAACCCTGCAAAGCGCTTTAATATAAAAACGCCCTGCGTATGGTGAGGAAAAAAGAAGCGGATGGCAGGGGCGGGAGGAGTCGAACCTACGAGTGCCGGAATCAAAATCCGGTGCCTTAACCAACTTGGCGACGCCCCTGTCGAGCCAGCGAGTATAGCAAATTTTGACGCAACTTTGCAACTGCAAAACCGTGCTACGTGGGAGAAATGCCAAAAATCACACGTCTTTTTCGGGCGATAAGGTTAAAAAATACCCAATTTTGCGCCGCAGGTATTTCCAAAAAAAGGCGAATTAGCGCCCAGGCAGCTTTACCGTCAGCGTTTTTCCGCCGTAACCAAACTTTTGATCGCGCCCTTGCACCACCACTTCTTTTACGCTCGGGGGAATTTCAACGTCATACAAATCACGGGTAAACGGCTGCTCATCTTTGTGGTCGTGCAGCAAAATCCGCTCGCCGAACGTTAAACCCTTGCCGTTGCCCACTCGAAACGCATCGGCGTAACGCTCACGCGTGTCGTAGGGCGAGGAGAGCGTTACATCAAAATCAAACAGCTTGCCATCGCGGGCCTGGCGCACTTTTACGTCCACCACATCGGGGTACTGCTGATTCGCGTTGACTGGCTTTTTCTTTTGCTGCGCGAGGGCAACATCCAACGTGAGCGCAAAGCAAAGCGCAAAAACGACTGCGCGCAGTAACGCAGCACTCACGCTTGAATCGGATGGTTTTTCACGCCATTACCTGCGGCATTAAATCAGCCATTTTTGACAATTATCTCCCCAAAAAAAGTCCGCTTTTGCCGTTCAAATCAGCGCACAACCGGTTTTTGCTTCAATCTCAGCGCGCTCTACGTCCGGCGCCATTTCGAGGATTTTCAAGCCACTCCCTGTCACCTCAAATACACCCAAGTCGGTGATGATGAGATCGATTACGCCCACGCCGGTGAGCGGCAGCGTGCAGTCTTTCAGCAATTTTTTATCCGTTGTGCCATCTTTTTTCGTCGCAACGTGCTCCATCACCACCACCACGCGACCCACCCCTGCCACCAAATCCATCGCCCCGCCCATGCCTTTTATGAGCTTG
The DNA here is from genome assembly GCA_031376405.1 of Betaproteobacteria bacterium. Classification (GTDB taxonomy): domain Bacteria; phylum Pseudomonadota; class Gammaproteobacteria; order Burkholderiales; family Casimicrobiaceae; genus JANMDS01. The sequence goes on along the minus strand of JANMDS010000282.1, from coordinate 7,474 downwards.
CCCGGTATCATCCAATTGGCCAAATCGCCGCGCTCGCTCACTTGCATCGCGCCCAAAATCGCTAAGTTAATTTTCCCCCCGCGAATCATCGCAAACGAATCGGCAGAAGAGAAAATCGCCGAGCCGGGGATCGTGGTTACCGTTTGTTTGCCCGCGTTAATCATGTCCGCGTCCACATTTTCTTCAGTGGGAAACGGGCCGATGCCGAGCAAACCGTTTTCGCTTTGCAGCCACACTTCCATGCCCGCTGGCACGTGGTTTGCCACCAGCGTGGGCAAGCCAATGCCTAAGTTCACATAAAAGCCATCGCGCAATTCTTTTGCTGCGCGCGCTGCCATTTCATCGCGTGTCCATGCCATGATTAGGCTCCTTTCGAAACGGTACGCTGCTCAATTCGCTTTTCCGGCGTTGCGTTCAACACGATCCGGTGCACGTAGATACCTGGCAGGTGGATTTGGTCGGGGTCGATGCTGCCCGTTTCCACAATTTTCTCTACTTCTACCACCGTAACTTTTCCCGCCATCGCCACATTCGGATTAAAGTTGCGCGCCGTGCGCCGGAACACTAGATTGCCCGCTTTATCCGCCATGTACGCTTTTACGAGCGACACATCGGGTACTAGCGCGCGCTCCATCACGTATTTTTCACCGTCGAATTCGCGAACTTCTTTACCTTCTGCGACCAGCGTTCCCACGCCCGTTTTGGTAAAGAACGCTGGAATGCCTGCACCACCCGCGCGCAGCTTTTCAGCCAACGTGCCCTGTGGGGTGAACTCCAACTCCAGCTCTTTCGCCAAATATTGCCGCTCGAATTCCTTGTTCTCGCCCACATAGCTCGCGATCATTTTTTTGATCTGGCGCGTGGCGAGCAACTTGCCCAAGCCGAAACCATCCACGCCCGCGTTATTCGAAATCGCAGTCAAGTTTTTAACGCCCAACTTTTCAAGTGCATCAATGAGCGCCTCGGGTATGCCGCACAGGCCGAAGCCGCCCACGGCGATCATGTGCCCATCTTTTACTAACCCATTGAGCGCATCGGTCGCGCTTGAGTAAATCTTGTTTGCCATTGCTGCCGCTCCGTCTTGTGCACGTAGCGCACCATTTTAGGCGAGAAGAAAGATAGACACCGCGCTCCTCGTGCGCGGGTGATTAACCGACAACGAAATAAATGTAATCTGCCGTATACGGTACGCGGGCCTTTTCGCCTACATTGCCCGCACCGCAAGCAGCGCTCGGCGCGATGCCGCCCACCGTATTGACGCGCTGCAAACTCGTTACCTTTTCGAGTGCGCCTGCGAGACCAGTTGATTTTGCGGATAAAAGCAACCACGGAATCGCGCCCGGCGCGCTTGCATCCGCGCGGTTTTTTAGCGCGCCCATCGTTTTGCTGCAATCGGCGAGCTCCCAGGTGGGGCCTGCGTAATGCTTACCTACGAGCCGCTTATTGGTATCGAACAAATCCGCTTCTGGAGCCACGAACGCCCACTCATGCTTACCCGCGCTTGCTCGGCATTCGTAAATCTGCACACCGATTGCAGGCAGCGTGAGCGTGCTTTTTTCGTTCGCTGCAGCGCGCAACGCGGGTGGTATCCGCGCCGCGCCGTCAGCGCTCACACTGGGTGGTAGCACTACGCTTGCGCATCCGACAAGCGCCATTGCTGCGAAGCCGCCGAGTAAATTTTTAGCGTTACGTTTCATCGCATCTTCCTAAACAAGTTTGAACAGACAGCTATTTCACCTCTCCTAAAAACTTAATACAACGCAATATTTATATAGATATGGTTAAATATTATTTATGTTATCTCACCATCTTTACAGCCACGAGCTTTTGCGCACGCTTGTTGCCATCGTAGATTCGGGCAGCTTTGCCAAAGCCTCGGAGCGGCTGCATTGCACGCAAGCCGCAGTGAGCTTGCAGGTGCGGCGCTTGGAAGAAGCGGCGGAGCAAGCGCTCTTTAATAAACTGGGCAGGCAAATGGTGTTGAACGCGGCCGGACACGTGCTCGTTGCTTACGCGCGGCAAATTCTGGCGCTCAACGCCGAAGCGACGCTCGCCCTGCACGGGCGCAACGTGGATGGGCTGCTGCGCCTGGGCGCGCCGCAAGATGTGGCGGAGGACCACTTGCCGGAAGTATTGAGAAAAATTTCTGCCGCATATCCACGTATGCGATTGGAAGTGCGCGTGGAGCGCAATCAGCAATTGATGGTGGGCATCGAGCGTGGCGACTACGATGTGGCTGTGGCGCTCACGAGCGCAGCGCGCGAATGGGTTTTGTCCAAGCCGGGGCACATTGCGCAGTTGGGCCGCCCGCGCATGCAATGGCTCGCTGCCGATTCGTTCACTGTAAAGCCGCCGCAAGGCCCGCTGCCACTGGTGTTGCTCGAGCATCCGTGCGTTTTTCGGACGCAAGCCATCGCCGCACTTGAGGCTGCCAAAGTGCTATACCGCTTAGCCTATTCCACCACCAGTTTGTCTGGGCTGCGTGCCGCAGTGGAAGCTGGATTAGGCGTGACCGCGCGCTTGGTCGCACGCGACGACGGTGCGCGCGGCATTCGCCCCATTCGCGCAAACATGGCGGGCGTTCGATTGCCGAAATTGTCCAGCCTGCGTACGATGCTCTATCAAACAGGTGATGCCAATTCCCCCGCCATCGCAATGGCGGCGCAGCTATTGGCCGAACGCTTGCACGCGGATGCCCGCCGATAAAAAGGTGGTTTACACAAGTACGTTTGGATCGAAAAATGAAAATGAAATTCAATGCAGCACGGGTGTTCTTTTGGGCGCCGCTCCTAACGCTCACTTTGGCCTTGTGCGCGCAGGCACAGAGCGCGAAAACGGCGGCCGAACTCGAACGCGGCTTGGTTGGGCAGTGGGTGGGCGCTTTGGAATACCGCGATTACCGCACCAACGAAAAGCAAGAATTACCCATGACCAACGCGATTTCAGCGCTGCCGGACGGGGTGACGGTTACCCGCGTTTCGACGTTCGATGATGGCCCTGTGACTGGGCTCGTTTACATCACAACGGTGAAGCTCTTCGATGCGAAAACGCTCGGCTCATCTAACGCGGTATTTCGGAAGGGCCGCGCACTCGATACGTGGACGGACAACACACAAGTCACGCGCTTTTTAAGCGACACGAATTGGACGGTGGTCTATCAACACGATGGCACCGACAACAACAAACCGGCTACGGTGCGCACGACCCAAACGCGCGATGGAGACACCTTAAGTGCTTTGAAGGAAGGCAAGCCGCTGGGAGCAGCCGATTCCGAATTCGCGTTTCGCAATAGCGTACGGCTGAAGCGAAAAAGTTAACGATGGTTTGGCTAAAACGTGCAATATTTAAACGTTTCCTTTTTCGTGTAAATACCTGCGACGTAAATAAGGCCAATTTTTGAATTTATCCCACCAAAAATACGTTCGTTTCAAACTGTTGTGTCAGGAAAACTACTTGCAAGAGTAGGGTCGTTTCGCTACATTAAGTTCAGCATAGAGTTAAACATTTCAATAATTGTCAGCTGATCGGAGAATTACAACATGAGTATGCCCCGTTGCATCAATCATATCGCCACCGCAACGCTCGCGGCGTTTGCGTTCGCCGCCTTCGCGCAGAACACCTCACCGGATGCCGCCGCCAATGTGGCATCGCAGCAACTGCATCGCGCCTTAGCCCTGAGTGAGCGCGCGGCGACTACCAACCACGATCAAGCCAAAGCAAGTGTGAGCGGAGTGCTTGTAGCGCAAGTGAGCGCCGACGGTGCGGTTGGTGTGGTTACTGGGCTTTCCTTGGATCTACCCGGACGCTACGCGGTGGAGCTTTGGGCTACGCGCAGTTTCTACGCATCGTCGCCCTCTACCTTCTCGGGTATTCCGCTGGGTAAAAAAGTGATCGGTAATTTCGCTGCGGGTAGTTTCATCACTTCCATGTGGACGCTCATCCCCTTCTCGCGTAGCGTACCCGTTGGTTACTACCCCACGTTGCTCATTACCCGCGACGATGGCACCAACAATTGGCCATTTTCAGTTGCGCTCTCGGGCAGCACCACCGTTTTAGATGCGAACTCGCTGACTGCGGGCATGTTCGAGTTTTATGCGCCCTCGCTCAACCACTTTTTTATTACGGCTAACGTCGCCGAAGCGGCGAATTTAGCGGACAACCCGCAGCTGGGCTGGCGGCCCACGGGCGATGTGCAGATTCAATTCAATCGCGGCTTGCAAGGCGTAGGCGGTGCGTCCGGCGTGTGCCGCTTCTACGGTCATCCGACGATTGGCCCAAATAGCCATTTTTATACTGCCGACCCAGGTGAATGCAATTTCCTAAGGCAATTGCAAGTCTCCACACCATTTGGCCGCCCACGTTGGAACTACGAAGAAATCGCCTTCGCCAGTTTCGTACCTGTTTTTGGGCAGTGCGCTGCGGGCCAAGCACCCATCGTGCGCTTCTACAACGAAGGCGCAGCGGCGAATGACTCTAACCACCGCTATGTGTCCACGCAAGCAAACTACGACACGATGGTACGCGCAGGTTGGCGCAACGAAGGCGCGGTGATGTGTATCGTCTCTCCGCTATCCGGCTTTGATCCAGCGCTGTATCGCTAGTGTTAAAAAAATCGCCGCAATTCGTACCGCCTTGCGGCGTAATTGCCGCGCAGGCGTCGAGCAAGCACTACTCCACTACCTTGCCACGCAACGCTTTGGTTTTCCCACTACGCACTTTGCCTTCCACGCGGCGAATTTTTGAGCCCAGCGTAGGCTTGGTGGCGTAGCGTTTGCGTGGCGGGGTCGCAACGCTTTGGACAAGCTCGTGGAGCCTTGCGATCGCCTCGCGTTTGTTAGCCTCTTGCGTGCGCTCTGTTTGGGCTTTGATTACCACTTCACCGTCGTCGGTAATGCGCGTATCGCCAAGCGCCAGCAGCCGCGCCTTTACGCCTGCAGGCAAGCTCGAGGCGTGCACATCAAACCGCAGATGAATCGCGGACGATACTTTGTTCACGTTTTGTCCGCCCGCGCCTTGCGCGCGCACTGCGGTGAGCGTGATCTCTGTTTCAGGTATGGTGATGTTAGGCATGTCAGCGCGCGGGGTTAAAACCAGCGGTTAAAAAACAGCGTTTTTCAGGAAGATAATCTTCAAAACAAGCCGTTTTTACGCCGCAGGTATTTATTGTTTTTGGGCAGTGGGGTACGTGCCGGGCAACAGAATGGATGAATCCACATCGGTGATGTTGCGCTTGCCACAAAATGCCATCGAAAGATCGAGCTCTTTGTGAATCATCTCCAGCGCTTTGGTCACGCCCGGCCCGCCCATTGCGCCCAGCGCATACAGCCAAGCCCGACCGATGTAGGTGCCCTTCGCCCCCATCGCCACTGCGCGCAACACATCTTGCCCGCTGCGAATGCCACCGTCCATGTGCACTTCAATTTTGTTGCCTACATCTGCCACGATTTGGGCGAGCGCGCGAATGGAGGTTTCCGCGCCATCGAGCTGCCGCCCGCCATGGTTCGATACGATCATCGCATCCGCACCCGACTCTACCCCGAGCCGCGCATCTTCGCTATCTTGAATGCCTTTCAAAATCAGCTTGCCACCCCAGAGTTTTTTAATCCACTCCACATCGGCCCAGCTTAACGTTGGGTCAAACTGCTGCGCCGTCCACGCCGAGAGCGAGCTCATGTCGTCCACGCCCGTTACGTGGCCCACGATATTGCCAAAGCCGCGCCGTGGCGTACCCAACATGCCCATACACCAGCGGGGTTTAGTCATCATATTCATGATGTTCGGTATGGTGAGTTTGGGGGGCGCGGTGAGACCGTTTTTTATATCCTTGTGGCGCTGGCCCAAAATCTGTAAATCGAGCGTAACCACCAGCGCGGAGCAGTTCGCTGCCTTCGCCCGCTCAATCAAGTTGCGCATGAATTCACGATCCCGCAACACATACACCTGAAACCAAAACGGATGACGATCCGTGCCCTTTGCCACATCTTCCATCGAACAAATGCTCATCGTAGAAAGCGTGAACGGAATACCAAACGCCTTGGCCGCCCGCGCCCCCAAAATCTCGCCATCGGCATGTTGCATGCCGGTCAGCCCCGTCGGCGCAATCGCCACTGGCATCGCTACCGCTTGCCCAATCATTTTTGTAGCCGTTGAGCGCCCTTCCATGTTCACCGCCACCCGCTGGCGAAACTTAATTTTCTGAAAATCCGCCTCGTTGCCCCGATAGGTGCTCTCCGTCCAGCTCCCGGAATCGGCGTAGTCGTAAAACATGCGCGGCACGCGGGCTTTGGCGAGAAGGCGAAGGTCTTCAATGCAGGTGATAGCGCTCATGGATTTATGCTTTTTTGAGTGAATCCGTATTTTCGCTGAAAAAGTAGGATGCATGGGTGGGGTTTTTCCGCGCGGGTTGGGTGAATTGCGTATATTTCGGCTATGAGCCAACTTCTCATCAACGAATATTTAAACGATCTTGAAACGCTGCGGCGCATCGCGGGCACGAGCCGCGAAACGGTCATACGCGAAGCCTTTAAAGATTTACTCAAGCGCTGGGGTAAGCAAGAAAAGCTGTACTTTGCTGCCGAGTATCCGCTCGAGACGCCCATGAAAACACGCATCAGCGTGGATGGTGCGCTCCTGCACGAGCTACGCATGGCGCTGGGCTATTGGGAAGCGAAAGATATTGACGACGATATCGAGGCCGAAATCGCCAAGAAACACAAAAAAGGCTACCCGCAAGACAACATTTTGTTTAGTAACGATGCGCTCGCCGTGCTCTGGCAAAACCGGCAAGAGGTGATGCGCTGTGACATGACCGACACCAAAGCGCTCGAAAAGCTGCTCAAGCTCTTTTTCGGCTTCGAACGCGCGGAGATCGCGGGCTTTCGCCGGGCTGTCGAGCAATTCAAAACAGATTTGCCTGCCGTGTTGCACGCTTTGCGCGAGATGATCGACAAGGAAGAGAAGGCGAACGCAAAGTTTCGCGCGGCTTCCGTTAAATTTTTGACGCACGCGCAAGAGGCGATTAACCCAACGCTCACAGATGCGGATGTTCGCGAAATGCTTATTCAGCACATTTTGACCGAAGAGATTTTCGCCAAAGTGTTTGATGAAAGCCAGTTTCACCAGCATAACAACGTAGCCCGCGAGCTTTATGCGCTGGAGAGCGCCTTCTTCACAGGCGCGCTCAAAAAGCAAACGTTAAAAGGCTTGGAGAGTTACTACGCGGCGATTCGCGCTGCGGCAGCGCAAATCGGTAGCCACAGCGAAAAGCAAACGTTCCTCAAAGTAATCTACGAAAACTTTTATAAGGTTTACAACGTAAAAGCGGCTGATCGCTTAGGCGTGGTGTACACCCCTAACGAAATTGTGCGCTTCATGATTGAAGGTGCGGATTGGCTTTGCCAAACCCACTTTGGCAAAAACTTGATTGATAAAGATGTTGATATTCTTGACCCGGCGACGGGCACGGGCACGTTCA
>JANMDS010000258.1:0-2727 GCA_031376405.1 Betaproteobacteria bacterium | reverse complement strand
GTGGCAAGCAAGACCAATACGCAGCAGCATTTGGTGGACTTAATTTCATAGAGTTTTACGCCAACGATCGGGTGATTGTGAACCCGCTGCGTTTGAAGCCCCACTACCGCGCGGAACTTGAAGCGTCACTCGTACTTTATTTCACTGGCGTTTCGCGCAAATCGGAAGAGATTGTGAAGCAGCAAGTCTCGAACATGAAAGCAAAAAGCGTTGAATCGATGGAAGCGTTACACGCGCTGAAACGCGATGCTGTGCAAATGAAAGAGGCCGTATTGCTCGGTGATTTGGAAAACATTGCGGCCTCCATGCGGCACTCCTGGGAAGCTAAAAAAGCGACCGCATCGAGCGTATCGAACGCGATGATCGACCAAATTTTTGATAGCGCCTTAGCCAGCGGCGCGATGGCAGGAAAAGTATCCGGCGCGGGCGGTGGCGGCTTTATGATGTTTATCGTAGAGCCCACCAAGCGAGCCAATGTGATTGCAAAATTATCTGAATTTCAAGGGCAAGTGATGCTCGGCGGCTTCGTCGAGTATGGCGCCCATGCTTGGAGAGCGTAAATGTTAGATTTCGTATCGGGTGAACTTAATAAATCGTCGGATCTCGTTGCAAAGCTTGTGGCGGACAAAGCCCTTCAGCAAACATTGGTTGATATTTCCAAAAAAATCGAAACCACGCTGCGTGCGAACGGCAAAGTATTGTTAGCAGGCAATGGCGGCAGCGCTGCAGATTGCCAGCACATTGCAGGCGAGTTCGTAAGCCGGTTTAATTACGACCGCCCCGGTTTGTCCGCGATTGCGATGACGACCGACACCTCCATTCTCACCGCGATTGGTAACGATTACGGTTACGAGAGATTGTTCTCCCGCCAGATTCAAGCGCTGGGGCATAAGGGCGATGTGTTTATCGCCATCTCCACTTCCGGCAACTCCAAAAATATTCTCGCCGCCATCCATGAAGCCAAGCGCATCGGTTTATATATCGTGGGCTTAACCGGCCAAGCGGGCGGCGCGATGCGCGATTTGTGCGATGTGTGCTTGTGTATGCCATCGCCTGAAACGCCAAAGATTCAAGAAGGTCACATCATGGTTTCGCATATTATTTGCGGCGTGGTGGAAATGCTGATGTTCCCGCCTGAGCAATTTGCAAAAAAATAATGTTCGAGCGTTCAGTCCCTCACCCTTGTCGTAAAAGTTGGCGATGAAAGAAGTTGTCGTACTCGCCGGTGGTTTGGGCACGCGGCTGCGTAGCGTGGTTGCAGATCGGCCCAAGCCAATGGCGATGGTCTCGGGCAAGCCTTTTCTCGAGTGGCAATTACGCGTATTAGCCGAGCGCGGGGCCACGCGCTGCGTGCTCGCGGTGGGCTATTTGGGCGACCAAATTGAAGGGCATTTCGGAGCGCGCTTCGATGGGATGCACATCGATTATTCCTACGAAGACACACCGTTGGGCACTGGCGGCGCCATCGCGCGCGCACTGGGCAGTTGTACCTCCGATTGGGTGTACGTGGTCAATGGCGATACCTACAGCACCTTGCCCTGGCCCGCGATGGCGGCCATTGCAGGCGTTGCCAATGAGTGCGTGGTTGCGGTAACAGAAGTAGCCAACCCGCAACGTTACGGCGCGGTCGTGTGGGACGTTACGTCCGGACGCGTACACAGTTTTTTAGAAAAAGCAGCGATCGCGCACGATACCAAAGCGGCTTGGATTAACTCTGGTGCGTATCTGCTAAACAAACGCGCATTTCTCGCCCGAGGCTTCCCCGAGCGATTTTCGTTTGAAGCCGATTATCTGCAAAAAATCGTGGCCGAAGGTGCACTAAGCGCGGCACCAGCGGGAAGTGATTTCATAGACATCGGTATTCCCGAAGATTTTGAGCGGGCGCAGCACTATCTTCCAACTCTCTTTCCAGCATGAGAGCGTTGTTTTTAGACCGTGATGGCGTCATCAACGTCGATGTGGGCTACGGCTATCGCATCGATCAAATGCAATTTGTGCCAGGCATTTTTGAGTTCACTAAAAAAGTCTCTGATGCAGGCTACGCGATCGTAGTTGTTACGAATCAAGCAGGCATCGGTCGCGGTTATTACTCGGAAGCCGATTTCCATGCGCTTACCCATTGGATGATTGAGCAGTTTGCCGCGCGCGGGGTTACGCTTAGCGCGGTGAAGTTTTGTCCGCATCACCCGCAGGCCACCCTGCCGCAATATCAAGTGCAATGCACATGCCGCAAACCGCAACCAGGCATGTTGAACGAAGCGATAACAGAGTTCGACATTGATGCCAGGCAAAGCATAATGGTCGGCGATAAAGCCACCGACATGGTGGCAGGCTATCGCGCAGGAGTCGGCACGCTTTATTTGCTCGGCGAAAACTCCGAATGGTTGGGCCTCGAAGAATCAGTCCGCGCGCGCGTGAAGCGCATCACCCAATTTGGCGACATTAAGATTGCCCCCGAAAGCTAAACCCGTGCGAATTCTCCACCTCTTCGATCACTCGATTCCCCTGCATAGTGGCTACACCTTTCGTTCCCGCGCCATCCTAAATGCGCAGCGCGCATTAGGCTGGGAAACCGCGCATGTGACTGGGGCAAAACAAGGCGAAACCAAGGCGCTCACCGAAACGGTGGATGGTTTAGAGTTTCACCGCACACCGGTTGTCGCAAGCGTAAAGCTGCCGGTGATGGGGCAATGGTTTGTCACCCGCACGCTTGCAGCACGCGCAAAA
>JANMDS010000232.1:0-6307 GCA_031376405.1 Betaproteobacteria bacterium | reverse complement strand
AGCCCTCTGGTCAGCGCACAAACGAAATTCCCACCATTACCTACGCCCGTCACGACACCTGTTCAGGCGCGTCTGGCACCATCTCTAAACGCACTCACGTTACGGTAAGGTGAGTGCGATGAATTGGATGTGGTTTTTTTTAGTTGCGTTCTTTGCGATTCCCGGATATTCGCAAACCTTGGGCAATTTTCTTTTTTTTCCGCCAACAGTTGAGCGGTCTCTGAAATATGAGAACGATTTTTTTGTCGGACAACTTTCCAACTCTCGCAAACAAAACGGCTTAAATTTAGTCTCTTTATTCCGAAAAAATAAAAGCGGCTTCGATAATTGGCCCGGCGAAAATCCGTATCTATACCTCGGAATCCAATTTGGTCGGCCAGATAATGAAATTCTCGTTCCCAGCTATATGTCACTATTTCAAGCAAACACCACTAATGAAGCTGGTATGTGTACGTTGCCAATAGTGCGTTTTTTTGGGGGTTCTTCGCTTGAGTCTTTCTATGAATACGTCAACTCGTTTCCTAGCGCGCCAAGACTTAAACTTGAAGAGGCGCGCGCGCAAAGCACTGGTAATCAGGCTTTACCTTATCTCCTTTGCGTTCCTCGGCTTGTAAGCGGAAAATCTATTGAAAGCGAATGGATGGCTGAGTACGCAGCGCCGCAAGTTGTTACGCTACGTATCGGCGTGAAAATTGAAGTGATGCGCATCAAGGTATGGCGCAAAGCACTTGCCTTAGACGCGCCACTCGTCGGCAATGGGCTTGTGATGGATTACGTGTTTGGTCGATCGCTCGGTTTCCTCTACTCAAATCCGAAGGAGGTGCCAGACGATCTGGGTTACCCCGGAGAATACTATGGTTCCTTCGGGAGTGGTCCTAGTGACTCAACGATACAGTCGCCTCTGCTGGTGGCGGACGCCTTCCCCCTCGTCCTCCCCGAAGGCGCTATCGTTGAATATCGCAACACCGAAGATTTCCCAAAATCCCCCGGTGGTCAGTTTTTCTATACGAAAGATGCAGGCGAGCAAGCGTTCGTGGATGGCGGCGGTGCGGGTAAATTTAAGCGCACCGGGCGTTCGTTCAATATTGGTGGCTACGTGCCTGTTTGCCGGTTTTACGGCAGCCAATCGCCAGGCCCAAACTCACACTTTTTCTCTGCCGAGCCTGGCGAATGCGATAGTTTAAAAAAGCAACAAGTTAAACCTAAACCAGCCACCGCGCAACAGTGGAATGGTGAGGGTACGGCGTTCTACGCGGTGCTCCCAATGACAGACACCAAAACTCTCAAACCCACCTGCATTCCAAGCACGATTCCGGTTTACCGTGCTTACAACAATGCGTTCACTGCAACGGGTGTGAAGAATGTGTGGGACTCTAATCATCGTTACTCTACGAGCCAAACCGATATTGATGAAGTGGTGCAACCATATGGTTGGAAAGATGAGGGGTTGGTCTACTGCGTGCCGGGATGATTCGAGGTGCAAACCTGCGGCGCAAAAAGAGCCCTTTTTCACAGTTATCTCCCAAAAATAGTCGTCTAAAATGTTGCAATGCAGCTTATTCGCGACGTTGAACGATTTACCCCCAAGCAATTGCCCGCTTGCGCTCTGACTATTGGTAACTTCGATGGCGTGCACGTGGGCCATCAGGGCATGCTTGCCCGTGTTGTGGAGAGGGCTCGGGCGACAGGACTTGTGAGCGCGGCGATGAGCTTTTGGCCGTCACCACAAGAGTATTTTGGCCGTGCTGCCCCGAGAATCTATTCGATTCGCCAGAAATTAGAGGCTTTTCGTGATGCCGGAATCGAGCGGGTTTACTTGCTACGCTTTAACGAACGGTACGCCAAGATGGATGCCGAAGCATTTGTGCGTGACGTGTTGCAAGGCCATTGCAATGCTGCGAGCGTGCTAACCGGCGAAGATTTCCGTTTTGGGCGCAACCGCGCCGGTGATATTTGGACGCTGCGCGCGCTCATGGGCGAGGCTGCGCAGGTGATGCCAGAAGTGTTGGTCGGCGGTGAACGGGTATCGTCGAGTCGTGTGCGACGGGCTTTGAGCGAGGGCGATTTTGCTTCCGCATCTCTTTTCCTCGGTAAGCCTTATTGCATTAGCGGTCACGTAGCGCACGGCGACAAACTTGGCCGAACACTCGGTTTTCCAACCGCGAACATTGCGCTTCGAAAACCGCCTGCGATTACCGGCGTGTTTGCAGTGGAAGTACAAGGCATAAGCGCAACGCCGTGGCCTGGCGTGGCAAGCATTGGTGTGCGCCCAACGGTGAAGCTTGCAGGAAAGCCCTTGGCCGAGGTGTATTTATTTGATTTTCAAGGCGAGCTGTACAGAAAGCGCGTGGATATTATCTTGAAAGAAAAACTACGCGAAGAAGAAAAGTACGAAAGCGTAGCGGAAATGACCGCGCAAATTGCGCGCGATGTGGAAGGGGCGAAAAAATGTTTGAAGCTCGCCTAAGTGGATTGCTACGAATTAGCGGCCCGGCGGGGCGCACAACACGCTGAGAAATCGATTGCGTTCGGCACTCGCCCGATGCCTTTTCCCACATAGATTATTTTGGTGGGCACAAATGCCCACCTCAAAGAAAAATCATGGACTACAAGAATACACTCAATCTTACCGATACGCCGTTTCCCATGCGTGGCGACTTACCTAAGCGCGAGCCGCAGTGGGTAAAAAAATGGAACGAAGGCCAACTCTATGCACGCATTCGCGAAATGGCGAAAGGACGGCCCACGTTTGTTTTGCATGATGGCCCACCTTATGCGAACGGTGAAATACACATTGGCCACGCAGTTAACAAAATCTTGAAAGATATGGTGGTGAAATCTAAGCTCATGGCGGGCTTCGATGCACCTTACGTGCCGGGCTGGGATTGCCACGGTATGCCAATCGAAATTCAAATCGAAAAGAAACACGGTCGTGGCCTTGCGCCGCAAGAGGTGCAGGCAAAATCTCGCGCCTACGCCACCGAGCAAATCAGCGTGCAGCGCGAGCAGTTCAAGCGCTTAGGTGTGTTGGGCGAATGGGATAACCCGTACTTGACCATGAACCCACGCAACGAGGCCGATGAAATCCGCGCGCTAGCGAAAATTTTCGAAAAAGGCTATGTGTTTCGAGGATTGAAACCCGTGAACTGGTGCTTCGACTGCGGCTCAGCACTCGCGGAAGCGGAAGTGGAGTATGCTGACAAACAAGACTTAGCGGTGTACGTAGCATTTCCCGCCGAAGATAAAGCGGTGCTTGCCAAGGCGTTCAACTTGAAGGAGATTAATGCCGCGCAAGTATCGGCAGTAATCTGGACCACTACGCCGTGGACGCTGCCTGCAAACCAGGCGATCAATTTACATCCTGAATTTGAATACGCGCTAGTCGCAACGGATAAAGGCCACCTCGTAATTGCCAAAGAGCGCGTAGCGTTCGTGCTGGGGGCGATTGGTGCTACCGGCGAAATCGTTGCGACGTGCTTGGGGCAAGCACTCGATCACATGCCATTTCGCCACCCGTTTTATGATCGGCGATCGCCGGTATTTTTGGGCGATTATGTAACGCTTGATACCGGCACTGGACTCGTCCATACGTCCCCCGCCTATGGCGTAGAAGATTTTCTGTCATGCCGGGCAAATGGCATTGCCGACGATGACATGATCAATCCCGTTCAGGGCGATGGGGTGTATGCCTCAACCCTACCGGTATTCGGTGGTCAACATATTTGGAAAGCGAACCCTCAAATTGTGGAGCACATGCGCGAAAAAGGCGTGTTGCTGCATGTTGAGAAGTTCGACCATAGCTACATGCATTGTTGGCGTCACAAAACACCAATTATTTATCGGGCAACCAATCAATGGTTCGCATCGATGGACAAGAAAGTAGGCGGAAAAAGCTTGCGTGAAACGGCGCTGGCGGCGGTAGAGGCAACCCAATTTTTTCCGCATTGGGGAAAACCGCGCCTGCACGCGATGATTGCGAACCGGCCTGATTGGACGCTTTCGCGGCAGCGGCAGTGGGGCGTGCCGATGGCGTTTTTCATTCACAAAGAAACAGGCTTACCCCACCCGCGCACGCCAGAGTTTTTAGAACAGATTGCGCAAGTGGTGGAGCAAGGCGGCATTGAAGCATGGCAAACACTTGATGCTGCAACGATGTCGGGCGATGATGCAGCGATGTACGTGAAAAACCGAGATACGCTAGACGTGTGGTTTGACTCCGGGACAACCCATTACACCGTGCTGCAAGGTTCTCACGCGAGCAGCCCGCACCGCAAGCCTGCCGATATGTATCTCGAAGGCTCAGACCAGCATCGCGGTTGGTTTCATTCATCGCTCCTTACCGGCTGCATGATGGATGGGCGTGCGCCCTACGATCAACTACTCACGCACGGATTTGTGGTTGACGCCAATGGCCGTAAGATGAGCAAGAGCGTGGGAAATGTGGTGTCCCCACAAGTGGTGAGTGAGAAAATGGGTGCAGAGATTTTGCGTTTATGGACCGGCGCATCGGATTACTCGGGCGAGCTTTCTATCGGCGACGAAATTTTGAAGCGCGTAGTAGAAAGCTACCGCCGGATTCGCAATACGATGCGGTTTTTAATGGCGAATACGTCGGATTTTTCTGTGGCAGATGCAATCCCCGTTGCTGAGCTCTCTGAGATTGATCGCTACGCGATCGCCCGCACCCGCGTGCTCGTAACAGAATGCACGGCCGCGTATGCGCGCTACGAGTTTCAAACGGTTACCCAAAAGCTGCAGCTATTTTGCGCCGATGATTTGGGTGGTTTCTATTTGGATGTACTCAAAGATCGGCTTTACACCTGTGGCGCTGATTCCTTCGGACGACGTAGTGCGCAAACCGCGCTAGACATAATTTTGCAATCGCTTTTGCGGTTGATGGCACCAATTTTGTCTTTTACCGCGGAGGAGGCGTGGACGGTTTTACACGGTGAAGAGTCGAGCGTTTTCTTCACAACCTACACCGATGCGCTGCCCGCGCCCCAAGCTGACGAGGATGCGCTACTTGCCAAATGGACGCACCTTCGCCAGATTCGCGCAGAGGCCATGAAAGCACTTGAAGCGGTACGCGCTGCGGGAAAGATTGGATCCGGACTGCAAGCCGATATCACTATTGCTGCCACTGCTTCCGATGTAGCGCTGATGCGTTCGCTTGGCGATGATTTGAAGTTTGTATTCATTACCTCCACTGCGTCGGCGGAGGAGGGTGCGTCCCTTTCGATTGAGGTGAGCGTAAACACCCAGCCAAAATGCGAGCGTTGTTGGCATCAACGCGCTGACGTTGGTGCGGAACCTGCGCATCCTTCCATTTGCGCGCGCTGCATCGCAAACCTCTACGGCACTGGTGAGGCACGCAAATATGCCTAATTTTCGGGAGATAAATCTTAAAAAGTGGCTACTTTGCGCCGCAGGTATTGTCTTGGTAGATCAACTGACCAAGCTGGCCATCCTCAAGCGCTTTAGCGAAGGAGAGCGGGTGAATTTCACCTCGTTTTTCGATCTCACGCTCGCGTATAACCCTGGTGCGGCGTTTAGTTTTCTGGCAAACGCCGGGGGATGGCAGAGGTGGTTTTTTACTGCGTTGGCAATCGGAGTAAGCGGTTTGATTGTTTTCTGGCTGCGCAAAGAAACTCGCACGCTTCCCGCTCTGGCGCTCACGCTCGTGCTTGGCGGGGCGATCGGCAATGTGATTGATCGGATCTGGTTGGGCAAGGTCATCGATTTTCTGCTCGTCTATTGGAAAGACTGGTACTACCCTGCATTTAACCTAGCCGATAGCGCGATTACGTGCGGTGCCATTTTGCTCATTTGGGACAGCTTCTTCGGTCCGAAGCCAAGTTCGGATTCAAAAAATGTTTGACGTAACCTTAGCGAATCCCCGCGGATTTTGCGCTGGAGTAGATCGCGCCATTGATATGGTGGAGCTTGCCATCACCAAATACGGCGCACCGATCTACGTGAAGCACGAAATCGTTCACAACACGTTTGTCGTTAACGATTTAAAAGCGAAAGGCGCAATTTTTATTGAAGATTTGCGTGAAGTGCCTACTGGCAACACCGTTATTTTTAGCGCGCATGGGGTATCGAAAGCGGTGAGGGAAGAAGCCCGCGCGTTGGGCTTAAAAGTCTATGACGCGACCTGCCCATTGGTGACAAAAGTGCATGTGGAAGTGGCCAAACTTCAAAAGCAAGGCGTTGAAATCATTATGATTGGTCACGAAGGCCACCCAGAAGTGGAAGGCACAATGGGGCAGGCGAGCGATGGGATGCATCTGGTTGAAGAAATAGA